>JAFPBJ010000128.1 GCA_017390525.1 Lachnospiraceae bacterium
GTAGAGCTTTACACTGCAATGTTTGCTGTTGCACGAATAGTAGGCTGGAGTGCTCATCGAATGGAAGAATTAATTTGTGCAGATAAGATTATTCGTCCAGCTTATATGAGTGTAATGGAAGAAAAACAACAACAATAACCGAAATTATGTCGTGAATAATTAAGGAATAATAAAGTATTTCACGACACTTAGGTGTTTGCAAAGCAAGCTATTAAAAAGAAACCGCAGTTTTTAGCTGCGGTTTTTGGCTTATATTTGTTCTCTAACAATTTTGGTAGCCCTTACTAGATTATTTAGACTTGCATCAGTTTCTTTGATTCCTCTGGTCTTTAATCCACAGTCAGGATTTATCCATAATTTATCTTTCTCGATTTTGGTGAGCATCGTCTTTATAGTAGCTACAATTTCTTCTACAGATGGAACTCTTGGAGAGTGGATATCGTAGACACCAGGACCTACTTCTGTCTCAAAATGATTTTCCTTAAGAGAATCAAGGATGGTTAATTTAGAACGGGAAGCCTCAAAGGAAATGACATCGGCATCCATTTCATCAATCTCTTTTATAATCTCATTAAATTCACTATAGCACATATGGGTGTGAATTTGTGTTTCCGGCTTTACACTACTGTGACATAATTGAAAGGCAGGTATTGCCCAATCAAGATATTCATTATACCAGTCTGCTTTTCTAAGAGGGAGCTTTTCCTTTAAGGCAGCTTCGTCGATTTGGATGATTTGAATACCTGCCTTTTCTAAATCAAGGACTTCCTCCCTAATGGCAATTCCGATTTGAAGAGCCATTTCTTTGAGAGTAATATCTTCTCTTGGAAATGACCAATTAAGAATAGTAACAGGTCCAGTAAGCATACCCTTTACAGGCTTAGTAGTTAGGCTTTGGGCGTAGGCAGAATAATCTACAGTGATTGGAGCAGTTCTTTTTATATCTCCAAAAATAATCGGTGGTTTTACACATCTAGTTCCATATGATTGTACCCAACCTTTTTCTGTAAAGATATATCCATTTAAATGTTCACCAAAGAATTCTACCATGTCATTTCGCTCATATTCTCCATGTACCAAAACATCAAGGCCAAGTTCCTCTTGTTTTTTAATACAGTCCTTTATAAAAGAGAAAACCTCTTGGTCATAGGTAGATTTATCTATTTCACCTTTTTGATATAGGCTTCGGTTCTTTTTTACCTCCTTGGTTTGTGGGAAGGAGCCAATGGTAGTTGTAGGAAACGGTGGAAGCTGAAATACAGTTTTTTGTAGCTTTTGTCGTTTCTTTCGTTCAGGCGTTCTAACAAAATCTTTTTCGGAAAGGCTTGCAACCTTTTGCTATACTTCGTCATCCTTTAGTAAACGTTCTTGTTTAAAAATTTTCTGATTTTCAATAAATTCCTCGTGGGAATAAACTTCTTTAGCATCTGCAAGGCTACTAAGCTCTTTTAATTCCTGGAGCTTTTCTAAGGCAAAGGAAAAATATTGTTTTATATCCTCTGTAAGACTACCTTCATTTTTGAGAGTGTAAGGTACATGAAGTAAAGAACAGGAAGTGGATATTACAATTTCTCTAGCATAATTTTTTAATTCTGTTATGGTATCTAAGGTTTTTTTGTAATTACATTTCCAAATGTTTTTTCCATTTAATAATCCTGCAAAAAGTACCTTATCTTCTGGAAAGCCATATGACTCTATTAAAGCCTTTGTTTGCTTTCCTTCAATAAAATCTAGGCCAATTCCGTCAAAGGCTAAGGTGGTTATCGTTTGATAGCAATCTCTCACATCTCCAAAATATGTTTGTAGTAAAACCTTTAGTGACCCTTTGCTAGCTAAAATTTTCTGATACAAGGCTTCAAATAAGGTGATATCCTCCTTAGTTAAATCACATACAAGGGCAGGCTCGTCAAATTGAAGCCAGGTGGCTTTTAAGTCGTTAAATTTTTTTAGAATTTCTATGTAGCTTTGAATAATGGCAGCCATATAATCGGAAGCGGTGTTACCTTTTTCGTAGCTAGATAATTTTAGAAAGGTGAAAGGTCCAATTAGTACAGGTTTGGTTTCAATTCCTAATTCCTTTGCTTCTAAATATTCTTCGAAGGGTTTGTCGCCTACTAGTTTAATTTGTGTATCTGCTTCAAGCTCGGGTACTAGATAATGATAATTAGTGTTAAACCATTTTTTCATAGCAAGAGCGGGTACGTCTAAACCATTAGCTTGATAGCCTCTTGCCATTGCAAAATAGGTGTCTAGCTTTGATAAATTTAGGTTTTGATAACATTTTGGTATGACATTTAATAAAACTGCAGTGTCTAACATACCATCATAAAATGAAAAATCATTGGATGAAATGTATTTAATTCCCAGTTCCTTTTGCCATGTTAAATGTTCCTTTCTAAGCTCCTTTCCAGTTTCTAATAATTCCCTAGCGCCTACATCACCACGAAAATATTTTTCTGATACAAATTTTAGTTCTCTAAGCTTTCCCACTCTAGGAAAACCAATTACTGCATTTTTCATAATGTTTTTTCCTTTCTGAATTTTGTTGTGTACAAGTATAAATTCAAAATTGTCATTTGAAAAATACAAAAAAATAGCGCTTAGTCATAGTTTAAAGCTATTTCTAAACACTATTTTGAGTTTTAATATATTGTGTCCATTTCTGTAGGAATATATTTTTTTAAAGATTCCATATATGCAGTGCCATAGCGACTAAGGGGCATATCCTTTTGAGTAATGGTACCAATTTTCATAAACTCCGTAACAGCCAAAGGTTTTGCAATAATTGTTTCGCCGTTTAATTCTTTACTTATTACACCAGAACTAACGGTATATCCATTTAGTCCAATCACAAGATTAAATAAAGTTGCTCTATCTCTGACCTTAATATTTTTGTTGTGGTCTAAGGTGCTTAAAATTTCCTCTGAAAAATAAAAGGAGTTGTACTCTCCCTGCTCAAAGGAAAGATAAGGGTATTCTTCTAAGTCCTCTAGTGTTAATTGGTTATGCTTTGCAAGGGGGTGTTGTGAAGAAATAAAAACATGAGGCTTAGCTACAAATAATTCTTGGAAAATCAGACCATTTTGTTTTAGAATTTTTGAAATTACTTTTTCATTATTAGAGGAAGTGTAGAGAATTCCAATTTCACTTTTTAATCGGCTCACATCTTCAATGATTTCATAGGTTTGAGTTTCTCTTAAGGTAAAATCATATTTGTTTCCACCAAAGGTTCGAATTACATCTACAAAAGCATTCACAGCAAAGGAGTAATGCTGGCAGGATACGGAAAATTTTGGGCTTTGCTCTTTTTTGTTTAAAAATTTTTCTTCTAATAAATCCGTTTGTTCTAACACCTGTCTTGCGTAGGATAAGAAAATTTCTCCGTCATTAGATAAAGACACTCCTTTGTTGGTTCGATTGAAAATAGTAATTTGCATTTCTTTTTCTAATTCATGAATAGCATTGGTAAGACTAGGCTGGGAAATAAAAAGCCTTTTTGCTGCCTCTGTAATATTGCCTGTTTGAGCAACGGTTACAATGTATCTTAATTGTTGTAATGTCATATTAAACTCCATTCTTGCGTTGTTTTTTACTTTATTATATCAAAATTTTTCTTCCTTTCATAGAGAGGAAGAAAGGTAAGCTTTTAAGCGAGTTTTTCGGGGAAGGTCGAAAAAAAGTAAAATTGACCGAAGGGGGAAATATATGTTAAAATAGTTCTAATTAAAGGTGTTGAAGAGGAAAGAAAAACAACCCTTTTTTAGAAATAAAAAGGAAATGACTTAAAAGAGCTATCAGCTTCTTTTAGTGAGCAAGTAGGCTGGTTTAAGGTAGAGTAAAATGTAAAAGGAGATGGTTATATGTATGAAAGAAGAAAAAGTGTAAGGGTGCCTATTTCATTGGCATTATCTATTAATATGTTATTTCGTCAACAGGAAATACATAGTGAGGAGTTAGGGGCTGATATTGTTGTAGTCAATATTTCAAAAACAGGAATTGGCTTTGTAAGCTCCTGTGATATCCCTATGGGCTATTATTTCAATGCGAGAATCACTTTAGGAGAATCTAGAGGAGAGGTGCTAGAAACCATTGTAAAAATAGTGCGAAAAGAAGATCTGAATCAGCTAAAGCTCTACGGATGCGAGTTTGTGGGCTTAGCACCATTTCTAGAGCAAAAGATAGTTGAGTATCAACAAAAATTTAAAAATGAGAATGAATTTTGCAACAGATGACAAAAAAGAACTTGACATTTTTGTAAAAGAGCAATGTGCACAAATTTTACAAATGAAATAAAAATGTGAATTACTTTTCCAAATTCAATGTGGGTAACGTAAAAGTTATCCACATTTTTGCATCGGCAAGAATGGCGAAAAATAGTTATGCACAGAGTTATCCACATTATCCACAGAAATAAATGAAAAAAGCTGTGGATAAATCACGAAAAAACAAAACAAATGTTTTGTATATTATGAATAAATGAAGAAAATTTTAAGAAAATGTTACAAAACTACTTGACAAATGCATTTTGAAACAATTTTTAAAATCGTCAGAATTTTCTCGTAAGAAAATGAAGCCAAATGATAGAAGATACGTTGTAAATCAAGAATAATAAAAATATTTTGTAAAAATGCACAAAAAATATTGAAAAATTTTCAAAATGTGGTATAATTATTACATTATTATCAAGTAGCTTTGGTGATAATAATTTATGTGAGAAGGAGTTGGACAATATGCGTTACATTATTAGTGGAAAAAACATTGACGTTACTGAAGGACTTAAGAGTGCTGTTTATGACAAGCTTGGTAAGCTTGAGAAGTACTTTACCACTGAGGTTGAACTACAGGTAACATTTAATGTTGAAAAGGGCCGACAAAAGATTGAAGTTACAATTCCAATGAAAGGGAACATTATTAGAGCCGAGCAGGTCAGCGACGATATGTATGTATCCATTGACTTGGTAGTGGAAATCATTGAGCGACAGCTTAAGAAATATAAAGCAAAACTCATTGATAAAAAGCAAGGAGCTACTTATTTTAAGCCGGAGTATTTGGAAGATGATGATGTTGATGATGAAGAAATCAAGATTATCAGAAGCAAACGATTTGCTGTAAAACCAATGGACCCTGAAGAAGCGTGTATTCAAATGGAACTACTTGGACATGATTTCTATGTATTCCGCAATTCATCTACTGACGAAGTGAATGTGGTTTATAAGAGAAAAGGAAATACTTACGGTTTAATAGAACCAGAATTCTAACAATCACATAGCAAATCAAAAAAGAGACAACCAAGAGACCTGTGTTGTCTCTTTTTCTGTGCATATTCAAAATAGTTAAAAAAGTGTAAAAAAAAATAAAAAACATTGATTACAACCTTTTCTAATGTTATAATGGTGAGTATATGATTTTAAGCTAAAGAATATAGGAGTGAACGTAATAATGGGAATGGTAAATAAGATTTTTGGAACCCATAGTGACAGAGAAATCAAAAGAATTAACAAATTAGTAGATCAGATTGAAGCCTTAGATGAATCAATGCAGAAGCTATCTGATGATGAACTAAAGGGGAAGACAGAGGAATTTAAGAAACGCTTAGAAAATGGAGAAACCCTTGATGATTTATTAGTAGAAGCCTTTGCAGTTGTAAGAGAAGCAGCCTCTCGTGTACTTAATATGAAACACTACAGAGTACAATTAATTGGCGGTATTATTTTGCACCAAGGTCGTATTGCAGAAATGAAAACAGGTGAAGGTAAAACCTTAGTATCTACTTTACCAGCATACTTAAATGCCTTAGAGGGAAAAGGGGTACATATTGTAACTGTAAACGACTATTTGGCAAAACGTGATGCTGAATGGATGGGACAGGTTCATGAATTTTTAGGTCTTAAGGTTGGTGTGATTTTAAATAGCTCTGAAAATGATGAAAGAAGAGAAGCATATCATGCAGATATTACTTATGTAACCAATAACGAATTAGGCTTTGATTACTTAAGAGATAATATGGTAATTTATAAAGAGCAGCTTGTGCAAAGAGATTTACATTACGCCATTGTGGATGAGGTAGACTCTGTATTAATCGACGAAGCTAGAACACCTCTTATTATTTCTGGACAAAGTGGTAAGTCTACTGAGTTATACAAGATGTGTGATTACCTTGCAAGAAGAATGGAACGTGGTACTAAGACAGGTGAGCTTACTAAAATGGCAGCTCTTATGAAGGAAGAAGTAGAAGAAGACGGTGATTTCCTTGTAAATGAAAAGGAAAAGCAAGTTATGCTTACTGCTCAAGGTGTAAAAAAGGTAGAAGAATTTTTCAAAATTGAAAACTTAGCTGATCCTGATAACTTAGAGATTCAACATAATATTATCTTAGCATTAAGAGCACACAATTTAATGTTTAGAGATAAGGATTATGTAGTAAAGGATGATGAAGTCCTAATCGTAGATGAATTTACTGGACGTATTATGCCAGGACGTAGATATTCAGATGGACTACATCAAGCTATTGAAGCAAAAGAAAATGTTAAGGTAAAACGTGAGAGTAAAACCTTAGCTACAATTACGTTCCAAAACTTCTTTAATAAATATGCAAAAAAAGCAGGTATGACAGGTACTGCCTTAACAGAGGAACAAGAATTTAGAGAGATTTACGGAATGGACGTTATTGTAATTCCAACTCATAGACCAGTACAAAGAATTGATCACAATGACTCTGTATATCGTACAAAAAAAGAAAAAATCAATGCAGTTATTGATGAAATTATTGCAGCTCACGAAAAGCAACAGCCAGTGCTTGTAGGTACTATTACTATTGAAGCATCAGAAGAGATTAGCGAGCTACTTACAAAGAAACGTATTCCACATAAGGTATTAAATGCTAAGTTCCATGAAATCGAAGCAGAAATTATTGCAGATGCAGGACAATTAGGTGCCGTTACTATTGCTACTAATATGGCAGGTCGTGGTACAGATATTAAGCTAGGTGAAGGTGTAGAAGAAGTAGGCGGACTTAAGAT
Source organism: Lachnospiraceae bacterium (assembly GCA_017390525.1). Classification (GTDB taxonomy): domain Bacteria; phylum Bacillota; class Clostridia; order Lachnospirales; family Lachnospiraceae; genus RGIG989. The sequence continues at coordinate 7,020 of JAFPBJ010000128.1, forward strand.
TATTGGTACAGAACGTCATGAGTCAAGACGTATTGATAATCAGCTACGCGGTCGTGCAGGTCGTCAAGGAGATCCAGGTGAGTCTAAGTTTTTCTTATCTCTAGAGGATGATTTAATGAGATTGTTTGGTTCGGAACGTATTAAAGGTATGTATGAAGCCTTAAATATGCCTGAAGGACAAGAAATTGAGCACAAAACCTTAACAAAATTTATTGAAAAGGCACAAAGAAAGATTGAAAGCAACAACTTTGGTATTCGTCGTAACTTATTACAATATGACGAGGTAATGAATGAGCAAAGAGAAATTATTTATGCAGAACGTCGCCGTGTGTTAGATGGAGAAGATATGCGTGGCGTTGTATACAAAATGATGCTTGATACAGTGGAGGATTGCGTAGATCGTGCCATTGGAGAGGATCAAAATCCAGATGAATGGGATTTAGAAGAATTAAATGAATTATTACTTCCTATTATTCCAATCGATAGAGTGACTCTAACAGAAGATGAAACAACAAGTGGTAATAGGAATGAATTAAAACATCGTTTAAAAGAAGAAACTACAAAATTATACGAATTAAAAGAATCAGAATTCCCAGAGCCAGAGCATTTACGTGAACTAGAACGTGTAATTTTACTAAAAGTAATCGATCATAAATGGATGGATCACATTGATGATATGGATCAATTACGTCAAGGAATTGGATTACAGGCATATGGACAGAGAGATCCATTGGTAGAGTACAAATTTACTGGATATGATATGTTTGATGAAATGTCAAATGCAATTCGTGAAGAAACAGCAGGTGCTTTGCTACATGTAAAAGTAGAACAAAAGATTGAAAGAGAGCAGGTAGCAAAAGTAACAGGAACCAATAAAGATGACTCAGCACCAAAGGGACCTTATGTAAGAAAAACTGCTAAAATTGGTAGAAACGATCCATGTCCATGTGGTAGTGGTAAAAAATATAAACAATGCTGTGGAAGTAATGAATAAAAAGAATGGAGGGATAGCATGGTTGAATTGGACCAAATTAAGTACCAGTTAGGTGAGTATGAAGCTATCTTAAATGAAGTGAGGGATTCACTTTGACCTTGCAAGAAAGCAAGAATTAATAGAAGATTTTGAACATCGAATGGAACAGCCTAATTTTTGGGATGATGTGGAAAAATCTCAGGAAATCATGAAACAGCTAAAGGAAATGCAAGAAATTGTAAAGGAAAGCCAAGAGCTTGATACCCTATTTGAGGAAATAAAGATTCTTTTAGAGATGGGGTATGAAGAAGAGGATGAAAGCATCGTAGCAGAGGTAAATGAAACATTTTCTGAATTTAAAGAACGATTAGAAAATTTACGGATTGATACATTGCTTTCTGAAGAATATGATCATTGTAATGCCATTGTTACCCTTCATGCAGGGGCAGGCGGAACAGAAAGCTGTGACTGGGTTAGTATGCTATTTCGTATGTATGGAAAATGGGCAGAAAAGCATGGCTTTACTACAGAAGTGCTAGATTATTTAGATGGCGATGAAGCTGGTATAAAGTCTATTACAGTACAGATTAACGGCGATAAAGCATTTGGATATTTAAAGTCTGAGAGAGGAATTCATAGACTAGTTCGTATTTCTCCTTTTAATGCAGCAGGAAAGAGGCAAACCTCCTTTGCAAGCTGCGATGTGATGCCAGACATTGAAGAAGATTTAAGTGTTGAAATTGCAGAAGAGGATATTAGAGTAGACACTTACCGTGCCTCAGGGGCGGGAGGTCAGCATATTAATAAAACAGATTCTGCTATTCGTATTACCCATATTCCAACAGGGGTAGTAGTACAGTGCCAAAATGAACGTTCTCAGCACAAAAATAAAGACAAAGCAATGAAAATGTTAAAGGCAAAGCTTTATTTAATTAAACAACAGGAAAATTTAGAAAAAATATCTGACATAAGAGGAGAAATCAAAGAAAATGGTTTTGGAAGCCAGATTCGCTCCTATGTATTGCAGCCTTACACTTTAGTAAAGGATCATAGAACTAATGTAGAAACCTCTAATGCAGCAGGTGTATTAGAAGGAGAATTAGATGCATTTATAAACGGATATTTAAAATGGAATTATAAAAAGGCATAGGATTTTTGTCCTATGCCTTTTGGTTACGTTCTAGAAAGAGTTTCTGGTTCATCATAAGTAGTATCAAATAATTCTACTGTGATTGATTTTATCACTTGAGGTTCAAGTGGGCGATCTGTATAATCTGTTGCAGTAGTTGCAATTTTATCTACTACATCAAGTCCTTCTGTTACCTTTCCAAATGCAGCGTATTGACCATCTAAATGAGGGGCATCTTGATGCATAATGAAAAATTGTGAGCCAGCTGAATCAGGCATTGCAGAACGTGCCATAGATAATACACCTGCAGTATGCTTTAGGTTGTTTTCAAATCCGTTAGCAGCAAATTCACCTTTGATGCTGTAGCCTGGATTACCCATTCCACTACCCTCTGGGCAGCCACCTTGAATCATAAAGCCTGGAATTACACGGTGAAAAATTAAACCATTGTAAAAGCCCTTTTGTACAAGAGAAATAAAGTTGTTTACTGTGTTAGGTGCAATTTCAGGATATAGCTCAGCTGTAATTTGGTCACCTGTTTCCATTGTAATTGTAATAATTGGATTTGCCATTTTATCTGTTTCCTTTCTTATTTCATATATTTTCTATGATACTATAAGAGCTTGAAAATAACAACCCTTATAATGGTAAACCATAAAGGTCATAATCCTCTAGCGACTGAATCATAGAAAAGCCTAAGGTGCTAGCCAAACCAATAGAAGGAGTATTATCTTTTAAAATTCTTGCATATAGCATAGTTGTAAGCTTCATTTTCTTACAATAGTCTATAATTGACTGACAGGCATGAAAGGCAAGGTGTTTTCTTCGGAAATTGTCTCCAATGAAATAGCACAATTCAAGACAGAAGTCATTTCCTATATTACTATTTATAATTCCACAGTGGCCCATTAGGATATTGGTATCAGGAGAAAATACGCCCCATAAGCCATATTGGTAGAAGCGATAGGAATCAGAAATATATTGATAAAAAAGCTCACGCTCTGTTTTATTTTCAGGAGAAAAAGGGAACCAATTAATAGAGGGATTATTTCGCTCTTTATCATATAATTGCCATAGGCTATCCAAATCAGAAAAAGTGATTTCTCGTAATACAAAGTCTTTATGCTTTGCAATGGTAAGAGGAATATGATGATAGCGACAAAATACAGTTTCCAAAAGCGCTGAATCTAATTCCTCCAAGGAATCAACCAAATAATCACTTCCAAATAATTGATTTGTATCATTAGGAGTCCCATACGCAATGGTAGGAAGAAGGCTGTGGGAAAGATAGGTAAGCTCTTTATCACTAGAGGCAAGTACAAGGGAATTTTGCTTATAAAGGGTAAAATCCGTTTCATAATTCCAAGGCTTTATGACATAGTTTGGAAAGGCTTTTTCTAAAGGCTGTATAAAGTTTTGATTATTTACAAAAATAAAGGTAAGCATACAAATCTCCCATTTTGTTTATATTATAAAATCTACTATTACTATACAAAATATAGGAAAAAACAGCAAGAAAATGTTACGAAATTCTTATGAAAAAAGTACAAAAAAATAAAAAGTAAAAAATAAGTAAAATAACACTTTCCATTTGAAAAATTGTGTAGTACAATAGGTTTTGAAATTTATCGAAAAAAGTTACAATTCAGAAATTTTACATATATTGTGAAAGCTGAATTGTTAAAAAACGAAAATAATAAATGAAATATAATAGGAGAACATATGAAAGAAACAGAAGAAAAGAAAAAAGAAAAAAAGAAGGGCAAAGGAAAAATTATTTTAAGGGTGTTTATCTGTCTTTTATTTGTAATTTCTGCTACCTGTGGTGGTGTGGCAGGATATGTAGATGCTCAAATGAATAAAATTAAAAGAAGTGATATAAAGCTAAATACCATACCAGTTGATGAGGATATAGATGTGGTATATCAACAGGATGTCATTAATATTTTATTACTTGGGGTAGACGAAAGACCAAACGATTCAGGTCGTTGTGATACCGTAATGATTGCAACTATTGATAAAAAGAACAAGAGACTTAAGCTTACTTCTCTTATGAGAGATATGTATATTGATATTCCAGGAGTGGGACAGCGTAAATTTAATGCAAGCTATGCCAACGGAGGTGTTGAATTAGTTTACCAAACCTTATTAAATACCTTTGGAATTCAAATGGATGGCTATGTAAAAGTGAATTTTGAGGGCTTTGTAGAGGTAATTGACCAATTAGGTGGAGTAGATATTAGTATTAATGATGCAGAATATAACTGGATTCAAAGACACTGTAAGAGACCTGTTTTATTAAGCATTAAGAAAGGTCCACAAACCTTAAATGGTGATCAAGCGCTTCTTTATTCTAGACTTAGAAAAGTAGGAAATAGTGACTACGAAAGAACAGAGCGTCAAAGAAGAGTATTAGAGCAAATTTATCTTAAGTTTAAGGATAAGTCTGTACCAGAGCTTCTTAATATTGGAACAGGAATGCTAGAGCATATTGAAACAGACTTAACAGATAAGCAGATTAAGAGCTTACTAGCTACTGTAACTACTATGGGTGCGACTACCATTGATCAGTACAGAATTCCTGTAGATGGAACCTTTAGCGGTCAGAGATTATCTGGGGCAGGCGATGTGCTTATTGTGGATTTTGAGAAAAATAAAGAGCTTTTATATGATTTTATTTTCAACTATAATGGTGTATCTGTGGATACCTCAAGTGAAGCTTCACAGTCAGAGGAAAGCAGCGAAACTACACAAGAAGCTACGAATTAAAAAAGAAGGACAACCTAATATTGCTTAGGTTGTTTTTCTATATACAAAACAAACTGGTTAATTTTGGGAGGAAAAGGACAAAGCATATGAAAACACAAAAGAAGAAACATACGGGATTAAAAATATTTTTTGGATTCATTTTATTGCTATTTCTAGCTGTTGCAGGACTTGGGTATGATTTTTATCAGGAATACAGTGGAACAACGAAACAAAGCCAAGAGGTTTTAGAGATAGAGATTCAACAGGGTAGTGGAGCAAAACAAATTGCAAAGCAGCTGAAAGAAAAGGGTGTCATTCGTTATGAATATTCCTTTTTATTAAAGGTAAGAAATTCAAGCCAAGGAAATAATATGCGCTATGGAACCTTCCAAATTAAGAAGGGTATGACACTAGATGATATTATCGCTACTTTCTCAACTGGAGGAGAACAAAAGAAGGGAACGAAATTTAGTGTACCAGAAGGCTATTCTATTGAAATGATAGGAGAGAAATTAGAAAAGGAAGGAATTTGCACTGCAGAGGAATTTTATACAGCAGCAAAACAAGCGGATATGTCCTATGATTTCTTAAGTAGTGTACCAGATAATAGTGATATAAAGTTTAAATTACAAGGCTTCCTATTTCCTAGCACCTATGAATTTAGTGAAGGAGCAACTGCACAGGAAGTTGTAGATACTATGCTTGGACAGTTTAACAAGGTGTATACAGAGGAAATGAAAAGTAAGGCAAGAGAGCTAGGCTATAGTGATTATGAGATTGTTACAATGGCATCTATTGTAGAGCGTGAGGCAAAGCTTGAAGAGGAAAGAGCTACCATTGCAGGTGTCATTTATAATCGATTAAACATTAATATGAAATTGCAAATGTGTCCTACCGTGCTTTATGTGATTACAGATGGAAAGTATAATATAAATCAAGTGCTATATAAAGATTTAGAGGTAGATTCCCCATATAACACATATAAATATGAAGGATTACCTGTTGGACCAATTTGTAATCCAGGAAAAACCTCTCTTGAAGCAGTACTGAATCCAGAGAGTCACAAATATTTATTCTATCATACAGATGATGAGACCAAAGGAAATCATAAATTTAGTGAAACCTATCAGGAGCACGAAAACAGTAGACAATAAAAAAGTGTCGCTCCGCAGCGACACTTTGCTCCCACTACATACGAGCACTTTCCTATTAATTAAAAAAAAGAAAAAGTGGTTAAATTGTTAGTTCGACAGTTTAATCACTTTTTTTGAAATTGACAAGAAAAATGATATTCGATATACTTATAGTTATGCGTATTAATCATGTACAAGCTGTACGACAGAACGGAGGAAATTAGGTGAAGAAGAGAATTTGGTTTACAACAGTATGTTTACTGCTGTTAATGATGGTAAGTGGCTGTGGTCAAAATAATAAACAACCAGAAAAGAAAGAGGGACTTCATATTACAACAACCTTTTATCCAGTATATATTGCTACATTAAATGTAGTAGATGGGGTAGATGGAGTGGAAGTAGAACAAATTGCCAGCAACCATACAGGCTGTATGCATGATTATCAGTTAAAGCCAAAGGATGTAGTAGCAATGAAGGAGGCAGACCTTTTAGTTGCTAATGGTGCAGGCATGGAGCAGTTTATAGAGGATACACTAAAGGAAAATGATATAGACTGTATTTATTTAACGGATGCCCATGGATTAATAAAAAATGAGGAACATGAAGAAGAACATGAACACGAAGAGGAAGAGGGGCATCAACATGAGGAAGGAGAATACAATCCTCATGGCTTTATGAATCTTTTCTATTATCAAAAGGAAGTAGAGTATTTAGCACAGGAATTAGGGAAAAAAGATCCAAAAAATAAAGAAAAATATGAAGAAAACGCTAAAAACTACATTGAAAAGGTAGAGGAAATAAAGAAAGAAATGGAAGAAACCTTTTCACAGGAGAATACTTCTAAAAAAATCATTATACTTCATGATGCATTTTTCTATTTCGCAGAGGAATTTAATTTAGAAGTGGTGGATAGCTTAGAAGTGGAAAGTGATTCAGGGTTAAGTGCAAAACAAATTCAGGAATTAATCAATCGTACCAAAGCATCAAAGGCACAAATGATTTTAGCAGAGAAGCAATATTCTTCTCAGGTAGCGGATACCATTTCAAAGGCAACAGATTGTGAAGTATATATATTAGATTCCTGTGTAACAGGAGAGGACGATAAAGATTCTTATTTAAATGCAATGAAGAGCAATTTGGAAATGTTTAAAAAAGCACTTGCAAAATAGAATGGAGAGTTGGCATGAAGCATAGCTGTGGATACCATTGTACGAAAATTGAACATGTGGGAGTAGTAAGAGATGGGGAAACAATTTTAGAGGATATTAATATTCATATTCACTGTGGACAAATTACTACAATTATAGGTACCAATGGTGCAGGAAAGTCTACCTTGGTGAAAGCAATTATTGGAGAATATGAGCATACAGGACAGATTAAGTTTCGAGATACAAGAGATAATCTTCCAGTAAAGATTAAAATCGGTTATGTACCTCAAAGTATTAATATTGATAAAAATACCCCAGCTAGCGTATATGATTTATTTGCTTCTTATATTTCAAAGAAACCAATCTTTTTGAAAAAGGATAAAAAGCTTTATGAAAAAATCAAACAACAGCTTAGCATGTTTGAAGGGGAAGGATTAATTGATAAGCGAGTAGGGGATTTATCTGGGGGAGAAATGCAAAGAGTATTGTTATCCATTGCCACTACTCCAATGCCTAATTTGTTAGTATTAGATGAACCAGCATCAGGAATGGATCAGAATGGACTTAAGTTATTTTACAAAATGATTGATAAATTAAAACGTACCTATGATGTTTCTATTATTTTAGTATCTCATGACTTAGAGCTAGCTTATCGCTATTCTGATAGCATTGTTTTGTTAGATAAAACTGTACTTTGTAGTGGAACACCTGCAGAGGTGTTTAATCATCCTGCTTTTATAGAACGATTTGGTTCTATTTCCTTTCATAAAATGGTAGAAGTAGGCAAGAAGTAAAGAAAGGGGACAAGCTATGGAGGTCATATATAATATTTTAGAAGCGATCTTTCCATTTCAATGGATGGAATATGATTTTATGAAGAATGCCTTTTTGGCAATTTTGTTGATTACACCTATTTTTGGAATTCTAGGAACGATTGTAGTAAATAATCAAATGGCATTTTTTTCAGATGCCTTAGGACATTCTGCGGTTACAGGGATTGCCATTGGTGTATTGCTAGGAATTCAGAATTCTACAATTTCTATGATAGGCTTTGCCATTGTATTTGCGCTTTTGTTAAATCAAATTAAAAGAAAGGATTTATCCTCTGCAGATACAATTATCAGTGTATTTTCTTCCTTTGGACTGGCTGTAGGACTTGCCATTCTTTCTATGGGAGGAAACTTTGCAAGATATGGAAGCCTATTAATTGGAGATTTACTTAGCATCTCGAAAACAGAGTTATTATGGTTGTGTATTGTTAGCATAATTGTAGTTGTATTCTGGTATTTTTGTTTTAATTCCTTACATGGAATGAGTATTAGTAGCTCTCTAGCGAGAACCAAGGGAGTTAGAATAAAGCTAGTTGACAATATTTTTGTAGTAGTCATTGCCATAGTTGTTACCTTATGTATTAAATGGGTAGGCCTATTAATTATAAATGCCTTACTTATTTTACCAGCAGCTGCAAGTCGTAATATTGCTAAAAATGTTCGTAGCTATCATTTATTTGCGGTGCTATTTTCGGTAATTTCAGGTGTTGTTGGGCTGGTGCTATCCTTTTATTTAGATATTGCCACAGGACCTTTAATTGTAATTTTAACCTCTACGCTCTTTTTTGTAACCTTTTTCATTCGAAAGTGCAAGAGCTAGGGCAACGTCAGGGGTATCTGTAATAATGCCAGCTATAGGCTTTTTCATTACTTTTTTAAGAGCAGTACTTCCGTTAATGGTCCAAGCGTAAATTGGCATATGAATAAGCTTCATACGAAGGCAAAAATCTATGGTTAGAAATCGATAATTAGGAGAAATAAAATCTGCTAAGCATTTTTTAAGGCGTCTTTTTGGGAAATATTCTAAAAGGCGTCTTTTTAATGTAGCCTTTTCCTTGCCGATTAATAAGCCACAGGTGATGTTAGGATCAATTTGCTTAATACGGTAAGGCACCTCATCGAGAAAGGATTTGATCATATAATCCTTATAATCATAAAGAGAAGTCACATAGGAAACTACCTCCTGTTCATAGCCAGTTTCTTTTAATTCAATATCTAGTTTGATTTTTCCTTGGCATAGCTTTAATACCTCTAGAAAAGTAGGCACCTCATACCCGTCCTTTTTAGCAATTTCATTTAACTCATAATAGGTAAGAGAGCGTAAAGGAATGTTGTTTATTTTTTTATCATGGAAGACGACAAGCTTCTTATCCTTCGTACGTCTTACATCAAACTCTACATAGGGCACCTGAAGGCAGATAGCTTTCTCAAAGGCTTCTAAGGTGTTTTCTTTTGGAACAAGACTAGAAGCTCCTCTGTGGGCAATAATAATTTGATTCATAAAATTTTCCTCCCTTTCTTAATCAAAATAGACAAGCTTAGTATAACATAAAAAAACCACTGCCACCACAAGGGTAACAATGGTTTTTTATAAAATAGGGGAGAATGTCATATATAAAAAGATAAACTATTTAAAGTATTATCTTTTCACCAAA
>JAFPBJ010000129.1 GCA_017390525.1 Lachnospiraceae bacterium
ATACTATAATTGCTACAGCTGCCATATAAATACACACAAGATATAACACATATGTAACGCCCTCTTTTTTCTCAAAAAGTAGTAAAGAAAGCTTATAAATTGTAGCTCCATACAACACCAACCATGTGCATTGTAACAGCTTTAACAATGCATACACGGAAAATGATTGCTCCAATAACGCGTGTGCTCTTTTAAATAAAGCACTTACCTTATTGTTTTCTTCCTTTGTCTCACATTGAAAATCACTTTCACTCCAACAATGAAATGCAGTATATAAAACTACTGCAATTGCATAACACACCATACATACCAATGACAATCCAATTATGATTGTCAGCCTACTGGGATCGTCCATTCTTTGTCACCTTCTGTAACTTGCCAATTTTTGGCAACTTACACTTATCCTTTCCTTTTTTTATTTAAATTGTAACTATACTTATCTCAACAATATATCACTTCTTCCTTATTTCGTCAAACCTTTTATGTATCTAACTCTAAGCTAATTTTTAAGGCTTGATTTACTTGGTTTAACATTTCTTGGTCTAAATGACATACCTTTTCCTTTAATCTTCTTTTATCAATGGTTCGTACCTGTTCTAACAAAATAACAGAATCCTTAGAAATATCATATTTGCTAGCACTTAATTCCACATGAGTAGGTAGCTTAGCCTTATTCATTTTACTAGTAATTGCAGCACAAATCACGGTAGGACTATGCTTATTTCCTGCTTCATTTTGTATAATTACTACTGGTCTAATTCCTCCTTGCTCTGAGCCTTGCACAGGTCTTAAATCAGCATAATAGATATCTCCTCGTTTTATTACCATTTTATTTCACACTCCAAATTGTATTTACTTAGATTATTTCCTACATTTTCTGGAGTATACATAAAATTTTCTAATCATTTAAATAATTCACAATTTTTTTAATTTCGTTATTTTCCTTATAAACTCTTGGCACTCTTCGACCTAGCCCACAAACAAATTCATAATTAAAGCTACCTGCTAAATTTGCAACCTCTTCTACAGAAATTTTTTCTGTGCCGTCTTCTCCTACTAGTGTTACAATATCTCCTTCCTTTACATCCTCAATCTCTGTTACATCCACCATAAACTGGTCCATGCAAATTCGTCCAATAATCGGTGCAAACTTACCATGAATTAATACTTTCCCCTTAGACGATAGCGCTCTAGGGTATCCATCTGCATATCCAACTGGTATGGTAGCAATTTTTGTTTTCTTAGTAGTGGTATAGGTGGCATTGTAGCTTACACTAACACCAGCCTCCACGATTTTTACAAAGGTTACATGACTTTTTAGTGAAAGGGCTGGTCTTAACTTAATCTCACTTTGATTTACCTCATTGGAAGGATACAAGCCATAGGTAATAATACCAGAACGTACCATTTCAAACTGTACCTCTTTTAAATCTAAGATTCCTGCACTATTGGCAATATGTCTAACTGGGATATGTACCCCCACCTTTTCTAGCATTTCTACAAATTGGGTGAAAATTGCAATCTGTTTTTTTGCAGCTGTTTTATCCTTTTCATCTGCACAGGCAAAATGAGTAAAAATTCCTTCAATTTCAATGTTCGGCAATTTGCTAATTTGCTCCACAATTTTTATACTTTCATCATTTGCAGGAAAACCGATTCTCGACATTCCTGTGTCAAGCTTGATATGAATTTTGGCAGTTTGATTCATAGCAACAGCAAATTCTGAAATAGATTTTGCCATTTCATATTGAAACACCGTTTGAGTTAAGCCATATTGGATTAATTCTGCATATTGATATTTAGAGGTATAACCTAGAATAAGAATCGGGTTTTTGATTCCATTTTCACGAAGTAAAATTCCTTCCTCAATAATGGCAACACCAAATTCTTCTACTCCTTCTTCTTTTAACATACTAGCAATGGTTAATGCCCCATGACCGTATCCGTCTGCCTTAATAATCGCCATTACCTTTGTGTCCTTATGAAGGGATTGTTTAATTTGTCTCATATTATATCTAATTGCATCTAAATCAATTTCTGCATGTACTCTTAAATAGCTGTTCACTTTTGTTCTCCTTTTTCTATTTGATTACCTTTTTAATTCCCTTTAAAATATCCTCTGCTTCCATAGTGGCTTCACTAGTCCATTTTATGGCTGCTTCGGCAGCTTTTCCATGTAAATATACACTGTAAGACGGAGCAAGCTCTTGCTTTACTCCCACTGCTAATAAGCCTGCTATCATTCCAGCTAATACATCTCCACTACCCCCCTTTGCAAGCCCACTATTTCCCGTAGTATTAATATATGTGCCATAGGCTTGGTTGGTTACAATGGTTCGAAAGCTTTTTAGCACCACTGTCACAGAATATTGACTTGAAACTTCCACTGCGGTGTCTACAAGCTTTCTCTCTATTTCTTCTACTGTTTGTCCGTTTAGGCGACTCATTTCCTTTAAATGAGGAGTTAGAATTATGTTGTGAGGACTTTCCTTTAACAAATCTATATGTTTAGATAAAAGATTAATTCCATCTGCATCAATTACAATTTGCTTCTTACCTTCTAATTGAAGTACTGCTTTTAAACCTTCCTCACTACAAGCACTTACAGAAACTCCTGGTCCAAATAAAATAGTGTCACACCATTTTCCTGCCTCCTCTATCATAAGGATTGCCTCTTTGGCATCGTGATAGGTAGATAAAATAGCTTGTGGAAGTAATGCTTGTAAAATTTCTCTATTTTCTTCTAGTGTAATGATTTTTACTAATCCAGTTCCCATTAAATAAGCGGCTCTTCCTGCTAAATAAGCGGCTCCCGCCATATTTTTAGAGCCTGCGAAAATGGCTACCTTTCCGTAGGTTCCTTTATTAGAATGGGCTTTTCTCTCTGGCAGTACAATATCCTTTTTGCTATAGGTAAAGATATCCGGCTTTACTTGCTCTACCACATGGTTTGGAAAACCTATATCTAGCACCTTGATTTCCTTTACATACTCATTTCCTGGATAAAGCAAAAGCCCTCTCTTTAACAGTCCCATTGTATAGGTAATATCACTGCAAAATCCACAGCCTAAGATTTGCCCTGTTGTAGCATCAATTCCACTAGGAATATCAATGGTAACCTTAAGCCCCTTTTTTTGATTTAGTTCTAAAATAACCTCTTTTTGCTTGCCTGTCACTTCCCGTTTTAAACCTACTCCAAATATTGCGTCTACAATGACATCATATTCCTTCGTCTTTACCTCCTGAAAGTCTTCTATAAAGGAAACTCCACAAGCTTTTGCTATAGAGAGCTGATTAAGAAAAGACTCAGAAGAGTTTTTCACTCCATCAATGTAATAAACTTCCACCATATATCGTGATAAATGGAGCATACGCGCTAATGCTACTCCGTCTGCCCCATTGTTTCCTGATTCTACTACAATTAAAATCCTATTATTCTTTTGTATTTGTTTTGTTAGGTGCAAAAACACTCCGTAAGCAGCTCTCTCCATTAATACCATTCCTGGTATGCCTACTTCTGTGATAGAAATTCTATCAATTTTCTGCATTTGCTCCTTAGTTGCTATATAGTTCACGTTATCCTTCCTTCTTCATTGATTCACCCACTGCATATGCAACTACATATTCTTTTGTATTTGATATACTTAGGTGAATATTCGTGATGTTCTGTTGTTGTGCAAGCTTTTTTGCGCCTTCATATAGGTTTACATAAGGCTTTCCCGATTCTAATCGTAACACCTCTATATCCTTAGGTGAAAATCCTACAAAGCCCGTAGAAAACACCTTTGACACTGCTTCCTTTGAAGCAAAGTTACCCGCAATTTTTTCTACATTTTCTTTTACTAATTCTCTTTCCTGCTGTGTAAAATATTTTTCTAAAAATCCTTTTCTACTCACTGCTTTTTGGATTCGATGGGTTTCTATCAAATCCACACCAACACCTACTATCATTCTTCCTCTTCTTCACTCTTTTCTTCATACTGGTTATCAAATAATTCCATAGCTTGAGCTCCAAACACATCATGCATATATGTATAGATTTGCTGATTTTTCATTTCTCGCTCTTGCTTGTCTAACAGCTTTTCCTTTAATTCATTTCTTGCATTTAAAATCCACTTCTCTAGCTTCTTAATTTCTTCTGTATTTTCTGTCATTCTTTCGTAGCATACCTTCATGGATTCTAGCATAAGCTGATAATTGATTTGCTTAATTTCCCTTGGTATGTCACTAATTTTCATTTCATTTTCTAAAATTTTATCATTAATATCTTGAATTAATTCCTTACTTTTTCCAACCTTCTTACTTCTAAGAACTTCTTTATCACCAGTAGTGGTACCCATATTGTTTAGAATTTGATCCATTAGCTTACTTTTTAGCTTTCTCATTTCCTTAATATCGGTTACCAGCTTTCCTTGTAGCTTAATGGTATCATTTAGTTGTTTTTCTAAATTACGCATTGCTTGACTTTTTTCATGGTCAGCAAATACGGTGTGCCATCTTTCGTCTAGGGTAAGCACAGGTATTTGCACTTGTGATAATGCTTTTTCAAATTCTTTATTAGAAACTTTCTTTTTTTTCATAACCCACCTCCACAGGAGTACAGCCCTTATACCTTATGAGTTCGATTGTAAGACAAGGTCATAAGACTTTCTGCCAAATGCATATTTTCTACTACTACCTCTTTTGGTAATTGCAAATCCACTGGAGCAAAATTCCAAAAGGCTTCAATCCCCCAGCTTACCAAATCCTGCGCCATTTGCGGAGCCATCATTTTTGGTAAGGTAAGTGCTGCAATCTTAATATTATGCTCCTTTATAAAGTCTTCTAGCTCGTCAATAATTCTTACTTCTACACCGCGAACAGTTAATCCCACTAATCTAGGATTTACATCAAAAATTCCTACTACCTGAAACCCACTTTTTTCAAAATCCTGATAATTTGCTAATGCTTGTCCTAAATTACCTGCCCCAATAATAATAAAGGGATTCACCTGATCAAGTCCTAGTATTTTTCCTATTTCCTTATATAAGTTCTCTACATTATACCCATAACCTTGTTGCCCAAATCCACCAAAGTTGTTTAAATCCTGACGAATCTGTGACGCTGTTACCTGCATTCTTTCACTGAGCCCTTGTGACGAAATGCGATCTACATGATTCTCTAACAATTCCCCCAGGTATCTATAATATCTCGGAAGTCTTTTTATTACAGCCGGTGAAATTTCTTTTTCTAACATAGGAGACCTTCCTTTCCTTCTCGTTTCTTTTTCTAGGTTTATTATACCTGTTTGTTAAAGAAATGTCAAACTCTCTTGTGGGACTTTTTTTTAAAAAATTTATAAAAAATCTTTCTTTAACATAGCTAGGAAAACCTGATTTAGCTTCTCCCAATCTCCCTCTCGATCATCTTCCATAGAATTTAATTTTTGCTTATAATACAATAATTTTTCTGCTATATAATCGTCAATCCGGTCAATTCGTTCTCCCTTTTGGGCTTCCACCATGGTCATTTTCTTTTTTACAAGTGCTTCTATAGGCGCCTTCATTTTATCTTCTAACACCCCATCAACTAAGCTCTGAAACAATACAGGTGGTGGACATTTCTTTTGTTCTATCCATTTACAAGCCAAAATTGGACGCAATACATAAAAATACTTTTTATATGATACCATTTCCCCTGTTAAATATTCTGAGGCATTTTTCTTAGCTGTTCCATAATAATGATACATGGAAGCCTTACAGGAAAAATAGTTTTCTGCCACTGCCATAATTTCTTTCCACCAAGTTGTGGTTTGATATACCACCGGTGAATTCGCCCACTCAAATAATGTGGCATTTGACTTATGGAAATGCTTTAGTGCCTTAGATAAATCCCATCCATTCATATCCAAAGTTTCATCTAACTCCCAATCAATAAAATCTTTTTTCGTTTCAAGACTTAGATAATATTCCATTGGTCGTACATAAATAAAACGTACATCATAATCACTGTCAGGTGATGCAAAGCCCCATGCTCTACTCCCTGATTCTATGGTATGAAGTATTGTAACCTGTTCTTTTTCTTCTATCTCTTTTAGCTTTATTTGAATTAATTCTTCTATTGGACCATCAAAATTTTTATATCTCATCTTTAACCACCTTTTCATTTACAGACATAACGTATTCCTGTACTCTTTTCATATCTGGTTCATCTGGTAATATGGTATTTTTAGCTGCATAATCCAGCTTCTTTCATTTCTTTCGGATACTTATTGTAACTCATAGCCATTCACCTGTCCTTCTGATATATACCATACCAGTTTGAGAGGTGGGTGACAACTACCCTACGCTAGAGGGTTACACTTGTAGGAATTTTAATATTCTCTAAACTTCTACAACCACAAAATGCACCTGCCCTTATACTATTTACTTCACTAGGAATTGATATATTTCTTAAATTTTTACATTTATAAAATGTCCCCTCTCTAATTACTTTTAATTTAATAGGTAATTTTATATCTTGCAAACTTTCACAATATTCAAATGCACTTACTCCAATACTGGTTACACTATTTGGTATTGTAATACCTTTTAAGCTCTTACACTTTTCAAAAGCATAGTCTTTTATTGTCGTAACACTTGTTGGTATTTGAACCTCTTTTAGGTTCCAACAACCCGTAAAAGTACCATTTTCTATACTGGTCACGCCTTTCGGTATTACTATACTTTCTAATTCTCTACAATCAAGAAAAGCCGTATCTTTTATTACACAAACACTACTTGGAAGTTTAATATTCTTTATTTTTTTACAATAGTAAAAAGCTTTATCTCCACTAACCTATAACCCCCCTGGACCTTTAATGCTACTTTTTATGCCCCGAAAACTTATTTTAGTTGTATAAAATATACATATCCATAAGCAGGCACTTTGTCTCCGTCGGCACTTATGCGTCGTATTTTGACGCATTATGTGTCCGCTACGAGAGACAACGTAGCGCAAGCGTGCCTGCGTTGGTTTATATATTTTATACAACTCTAGAAAATACAAACTGCGTTGCGCAAGCAACTTCTAATGACTCAGCTTTAGCTGAGACTATTATAGCATACCCTCCCTTTTCCTACATTAAAAAGAAGAAAGGCCAGATTATTTTATCTAGCCCTTCTTCCTAATTTACAGTTTCTTTTTGCAATAAACCTCTATTGCCTTTTCTACAAATTCTGCTGTTCCTTTTCCCCCTGCCTTATCAATATTTTCTGTCATACTACCGCCTCCTGCATACATTTTGCCAAGACTATTTAATATTTCTTGGGAACAGGTATAAAAATGCTCTGAAATAAAAGATTGTAATTTTTTTACCTGCTGTTGTACCGCCTCATCTGACGGCTTTTTATAAAGCATTTTCCCAAATTCAGTGAAAATCGACATGAATTCCACATTAATTGTCTTCCACTGCTCATCATTCCATTTTTTTCGTTTTTCTTCAAACTCCTTATATTCCTTTGTTTGTCCCCAAGATTCTTTTGCTTGTTTTTCATACTCATCAATTTTACTTGTATCAAATGCTTTAAAATCCAATTTCTTCACTCCTATTAATTTTATTCCACGAGCAAGATCTATGAGATTTTCCAAATGCTCCTTTTTTAACTGAAGCAAAGTAATTTGCTGCTCTAAGCATTTGTCTTTGTCAAAATTTGGACTATCTAAAATCTCTTTGATTTCCTTTAATGGAAACTGCAACTCACGAAATAGCAAAATCTGTTGCAATCTTTCTAAGGCAGTATCGTCATATAGCCTGTATCCTGATTCTGTGATTTCTGTAGGCCGCAAAAGCCCAATTGAATCATAGTAATGAAGAGTGCGTATACTCACTCCTGTTAGTTCGCTTACTTCTTTTACTGTTTTCATTGTTTCCTCCATTTCCTTTCCCTCTCGTGTAAATTTATCTTAATGTATGACGTAACGTGAAAGTCAAGTGTTTTTTATTATATTTTTTTATTTTCTCAATACTAGTTCATATTTACGGATAACATCCTTTATGTTAAAATAATTTCAGCTGTGCTTTCAAAAAAGTCGTTATTATGAAAGAAATGAGGATTA
>JAFPBJ010000130.1 GCA_017390525.1 Lachnospiraceae bacterium
GCTAATTAAAGAGCATGAAACAATTGTAGATTCTATTAAGAAAAAGGATGTAGAGCTTACAAAACAGGCACTACGTTCCCATATTTATCATCAAGAGGTCAATGTAATAAAAAAATTAAAGTTGGCAAACTAATATTTTCCTTTCCTTTGACACAAACTACCTGTGTAGAATAGTGGAAAGGAATGAGAAAATGAAATCATATGAACAACAGGTAAAAGATTTATTTACAAAATGCGACGATTTTGTAGGTAAATCTTTTTATTTGTCTGAAAATGGAACAATTAAGCTATTTGTAGCGTATATTGATGGACTTACAGATAGCGATTTTATACAGGAATCAGTGATTCGAGCCTTGTTTCAAAATATTTTGTGGCAGGGAAAGGAGGGGAATATAGTAAACCTGGTTGCTATGCAAGGAATTGAAACTCCTGACATGAAGGAGGTTGATAAGCTAGAGGAGGCTATACTAGAAATTCTTGCAGGAAATACAGGGGTATGGATTGAAGGCTATGAAAAGTCCTTTGTCATTAGTAGTAAAAAGCTTCCCACAAGAGGGGTGGAGGAGTCTAATACAGAAACGGTTATAAGGGGACCAAAGGATAGCTTTAATGAAAGCTTACGAACGAATACAGCTTTAATTCGAAGAAGAATTCGAGACACTGGACTTAAAATTCAACAACGAAAAATTGGAAAGCGTTCTCATACAGATGTGGCATTAGTTTATATGGAGGAATTTGTACAGCCGCAGCTATTAGAAGAAATAGAAGAAAGGCTGACTCATTTTGAGATAGACGGAATTTTTGACAGTGGAATGCTAGAGCAAATGCTAGAACAAAGGTCCTTTTCTCCATTTCCACAAATACAAGCAACCCAGCGACCGGATAAGGCGGCAAGTAGTGTGTTAGAAGGAAGAGTGGCAATTGTGGTGGATAATTCACCAGAG
Source organism: Lachnospiraceae bacterium (assembly GCA_017390525.1). Lineage (GTDB taxonomy): Bacteria > Bacillota > Clostridia > Lachnospirales > Lachnospiraceae > RGIG989. Next base: position 945 of record JAFPBJ010000130.1, read on the forward strand.
GTATTACTTGCCCCAACCACCTTAAACTGCTTTTATCAAGCCTCGGATGATTACTATAATCGAGTGGAAGTGGCAACCTTTGCAAGAATTCTTCGTTATTTTGCTTCCTTTTTAGCAGTGGCACTTCCAGGGCTATATTTAAGTGTGGCTATGTATCACACAGAACTATTACCTACCTCCTTAGCCTTATCCTTTGCCTCCGCAAGAAGTGGAGTGCCCTTTCCTATTGTGGTGGAGGTTTTGCTAATGGAGCTTGCCTTTGAACTGCTTCGGGAGGCAGGGCTAAGACTTCCTGGAAGGCTAGGAGGCACTATAGGAATTGTGGGAGGTTTGATTGTAGGTCAGGCAGCAGTGGAAGCGAACTTAGTTAGTACAATTGTAGTAATTGTGGTGGCATTAACTGCCATTGCTGCCTTTTCTGTTCCTAATGAAGGTTTTGCGGCAGCCTACCGTATATTAAAATTTTTCTTTATTATTATGAGTGCTTGGTTAGGCTTATATGGTTTGATGCTAGGAATTCTTTTGATGCTCATTCATTTATCTTCTTTAAAAAGCTTTGGCATTCCTTATCTTATGCCAGCAGTTTCAGGAGAAATTGCGGATTATAATGATAAAAAGGATTTTGTTTTCAGATATCCTATTTTTGCAATGAAAAAGAGACCGATTTTTACTGTAAAGTCCCAACAGACTAGAATGAAAAGGAGGGAGAAATAGATGTTTTCAAGCAATGAAGAAATTAGTATAGGACAGGGAGCAAAAATGCTATGGATGGAGTTATTTTCTACTATGGGGTTATTGCTTCCAGCACTATCAACCAAATTAGTAGGGGAGGATGGACTTTTGGTGATGGTGTTAGGTGGTGTATTTGCTCTTTTGTATGGTTGCTTTTTTCTATGGATTTTAAAGGGAATGGAAGAAAATTTATTAGAGGAAGTAGAAAATAGATACAAAAAAATAGGTCAGGCTATCATAGGTTCCATTTACATTGTACGTTTTGCAATCAGAGGTGGTTTTGTTTTGCTACTATTTTCTACTGTATTATCTACTATACTTTTAAAAACAGAGCCTATATGGGTGCTGGTATTTACTATGCTTTTCTTAAGTCTAGTGGGAGCAAGAAAAGAAATGGAGGAAAGGGCAAGGCTGATTGAGCTTTTGTATTGGATTTTAGTGGTAGCTTTTGTAGTACTTCTGTTTTTGGTGGTGGGAAAGGTAGAGTGGGGAAATGTAATGCCTCTTCGAACTACGGACAGTGGTCATATTCTAAAAGGGGGGTATGTGATTTTTTTAGCATTTCTTCCTATGGAATGGCTCCTTTTTTATGGAAAGAAAGTTGCAGATCAAAGTGCTTTTAGAAAAAAGGTGCTAGGTACTATTTTAGCTGTGTTGGTACTCATGTTATTTATTTACTGCGCTACGGTGGGACTTTTGGGGGCGAGTTTAACTGCTGGGAGTTACTTTTCTTCCTTTTATATGATGCAAGAAGCGCGAATTCCAGGAGGATTCGTACAGCGATTAGATATTATTTTAGTTGGAGTTTGGGTAGTTAGTATGTTTGCTATGCTTAGTGGATATTTTCATTATGAAGGCGTGATTGGAGAGAAGTTAGGCGGTGAGAGAGGAAGAGCGGTAGGCTTATTTTTAGGGGGAGTCATCGCTGTTTGTTTGTGTTGGTGCCAATCCTCTTTTCCCAAGGCAATGACAAATTATTTACAGTATGCAGGGTATATTGATTTGCCACTTAGTATTTTGCTTCCATTCATTTTATGTGTGAAAAAGAGAAAAAAGGTAGCAGGTGTAATGGTAAGCTGTTTTTTGCTTTGTTTCCTTACAGGCTGTAGGGGGGGACAGGATTTAGAGGATAGAAATTATGTGCTTACAATGGGAATTGACAAAACCATGGAAGGCTATGAAGTCACCTATTCTTTTGCGGATATTAAGGAAAAAGGGGAAGGTAGCTACGCACAGCCTAAGGCGAAGGTCTACTCTGTTACAGTACCTAGCTTAGAGGAGGCAAAGAAAAGGTACCAGCTTGAGCATGATACGGTATTAGAGTTTGGCCATTTAAAAGCCATTATTTTTGGGGACTCCTTGCTTAGGGAAAGGGAAGCTTTAGAGGGTGTGGTGTCTTATTTGTATGAAAGTGAATTGCTGCCTCAAGGGGTGTTGGTGTTTGCGGCAGAGAATAAGGCTAGTGAATTAGTGAAAAAGGATGAAGATACCAAAATGAATCTAGGGGTTTATCTCGGTAATATGTACAAAAATAATCAGCCAGACCAAAGAGGGACTACCTTAAAGGATATGAAAAGAAGCGGTGTAGAGGAGCATTTCACTACTGTTTTAAAAAAGCTGGCTTTGCAAGAGGATAAGGTTTCCTTGGCAGGGTATTATTTCATGAAGCAACAAAGGGTGGAGCAGGAGCTTTCTGTCGCACAATTTAATTTATTAGAGCTAGGAAAAGGCAATGTGCCCTTTTGGAGTATTCCAATTGGAAATTGTGATTATAAGGTAAAAGCTGTAAAAAGCAGAAAGGAGATTTGGCAGGATAAAAATGGAGTAACGATTGAAATTGTATTGACAGGAGAGGTAAAGGCAGCGAAGGGGAGTGAAACGGAGTGGAATAGGGAGGTTGCAAAGAAATTGCAGTATGAGGTGAATGCTTTGTGGCAGAAGGGGATTGATAGTATTGGCTTGGTGCAGGAAATACGAAAGCAGTGTCCAGAGCAATTGCAGGATATTTTAAAGGGGAAAAAGGGGGTACAAATTTTTTTCACTTGTAGAATGAAGTATAAAATGTAAATAACTGGAAAGACTTTAACCACTAAGAGAAAATCTATTGGTAAGTGCGAAAGGCAGTTTGTGTTTTCTATGGTTGTACAAAATATACATTCCAATGCAGGCACGCTTGCGCTACGTTGTCCCTCGTTGCGCCACATAATGCGTCAAAGTACGACGCATAAATGGCGACGGGGACAAAGTGCCTGCTTATGGATATGTATATTTTGTGCAACTAAGCAAGGTTTCCGTGTGTTTCGCAAGTGCTAGTTAAAATTTTAGATAGTGGAGGAGTTACTATGAAGCATATTATTTCGAGTTTGTTGACGTTATTAATTGGATTGGTGGGGATTCTTTGGATGGTATCGGTGCAAATGAAGCATACGGTGGAGACGAATCAGCCTGATGTAACTAGTAAGGTGTTACGGTTTCATGTAAGAGCCAATAGTGATAGTGAAGAGGATCAAGCTTTAAAAATTAAGGTGAAGGATGCCGTGATTGAGAAAATGGAGCCTTTACTTAAGGAGTCAAAAAGCTTAGAAGAAAGTAAAGAAATTATAGAGGAGCAAATGCCATATATTGAGGCTTTGTCTTTGGCAGTGTTACAAACAAATGGGTGTACAGATCAAGTGTCCGTTTATTTTAGCACCGAATATTTTCCTGTGAAACAGTATGGGGATTTAACCTTTCCAGCAGGGGAGTATGAAGCAGTGCGTATTGACATAGGAGAAGCAAAAGGAAAAAACTGGTGGTGTGTTATGTTTCCTCCGCTATGCTTAATCGATGCCACCTATACAGAAGTTCCTAAGGAATCCAAAGAGCAACTAAAGGAGGTAGTGGGAGAAGAGGAATATAATCGCTTAATTCCTGTAGAGGAAGGAATCAAGGAAGGGGATACCATTAAGATTAAATTTAAAATAGTGGAAGAAATGGAGAAGCTGTTTGGGGAGTGAATCCTTTCTGAAAAGTAATTGATATATATATACTTTTGTCATATAATGATATTACAAACACATACAAAACAACTGCAAAACAATATAGGAGGGAGCATTATGGGAAAACAGGTCTTGATTCAGTTTCGTGCAGATAATGAATTAAAACAAGAGGTGGCTGAGATTTATGAATCTCTTGGTATGGATTTGCCAACTGCATTTCGTATGTTTATGATTAGAAGCAAGTTAGTTCGGGGACTTCCTTTTGAAGCAACATTACCAGAAGCAACAATCACAAGAACAGAGGCCAAGAAAGCGTTTTATGATTTAAGAGAGCAGGCTGCGGATGTACCAGAAATGTCACTTGATGAAATCAATGCAGAAATATCAGCTGTTAGAGCAGAAAGAAAACGGTAGGTGCTTATGGTATGTTACGCGGTTATTGATACGAATGTTTTTATTTCTGCTTTACTTTCTAAACGAGCAGATACAGCTACAGTACGAGTAATGGATGCTATGTTTGAGGGGAGAATCGTACCTTTGTACCATGAGGATATTTTGGCAGAGTATGATGAAGTACTTCACAGAAACAAGTTCCATTTTAAGGAGGAAACAATCCAGCTAGTTTTAAATGCTGTAAAGCAGTTTGGTATAGAGGTGTTTCCTCAACCTTCAGGTGAGATTTTGATTGATATGGATGATTTGATATTTTATGAAGTTGCGTTAGATAAAAGAGAGGATGATACATATCTAGTAACAGGTAATCAAAAACATTATCCAATCAGAGACTTTATTGTAACACCAGCTGAGATGATGGAGATTCTTGATAAGTAATAGAAAAAGTCTTATTTGATAGAGTGAAGTCTGTCAAATGAGGCTTTAGGTTTGTTTAAAAGCAAATAAAATTGTGTATTATAATAATTCAACTTAAATAGGTATATCAAATGATTTTGGTATGCTTTATTTTTTGTTTTAGTTTAAATGAAAATTACAGTGCTTGGTCATCATCAGAAGGAATATATTGTGCAATATCTTGTAATTGACAGTTTAATATCCTACATAGGTCGCTAAGGGTAGTTGTGTTCATAGGTTTATTTTTTCGCAATTTATCAATAGTGGCACTAGAAATATGATGATGGTTAATTAAAGTATAAGTTGTTTCTGATGAGTTTTTTAATGTATTCCAAAATGGACCATAACTAATCATGTTTCCTGCCTCCTTTATTGATAGGATAAGCATATAGTATAGTCGTATACTTGACTATAGTCAGGAAAATGACTATAATTAAAGAAAAATGTGTGAATGAGGAGGAATCTATATGAAGAAAATTTTTTGTGTATCTATTATTTTAATTTTGCTTTTAACAGGTTGTGAAAAAAAGGTAGAAAATGAAAAAATTTCAATGGATGTAAATGGAATTGAAGTACAAGGTGAATTTACAGGAGTTTTAGAAAAAAAACTTCCATCAGGGATAGGTACATTCAAAGCAAAGGGAGAAGAAGTTTGGATATATTCAGGAAATTTTACAGAAGGACAAATGCAAGGAAAAGGTGAGTATACTAATTATCCTTACGAGATTTCATTTCAAGAAAAAACAATAACAGGAATTTATAATGGAGAAACTAAAGATGGTATTCCATCAGGTATGGGAAATTTTGAAAGTACAACGAAGGATTATAACTTTACATATCAAGGCGAATGGAATAATGGTGAGATTACTGGAAAGGGAAATTTAAATTATAATCAATATATAGTTTATTTTGATGATGTGGAACGTATAGGAGAGTATGAAGGTGAAGTGCAAAATGGGGTGGCTGAAGGCACTGGAAAGTTTACTGCTTTTAATGGTGATAATCAAAAATATGTTTATAGTGGGGAATGGAAGAATGGTTTGTTTGATGGACAAGGTTCTCGTGAGTTTGTTAATAAAGAACATGCAAGTGAAATAGGTACGTTTACGAAAGGAGAATTTACTCCGACGAAGTTGGAATTTATAAAATCTGTTGGTAATTGGGATGATTTGCGATTTGAAGTAAACTCAAAGGCAGAAAATTTTATTAAAAAAAATGAGGAATTTTTTCCAACTCAAAAGGTAGATATATTACAGCATTATACTGATACATCACTTAGTTATAAAATGTTAATAAAAAATCCTCAAAAATATGGAAATCAGTTGATTAAAGTAAGTAATTATTATGTTGGACAAATTTTTGAAAGTGAGATATGGGGCAATACAGTAACTGAGATTTATGCATATGATGACTATATAAATGATGTATACAAAATATATTATCTAGGTGAACTAAAAAATATATATGAAGGTGATTATATTACTTTTTATGGTTTACCAATTGATTCTAGTTCTTATGAAAATGTGGGTGGTGGAACTACTAATTGTTATGTTATTTTTGGAAGCTATGTAACGAAGTAATGGTTTTAAGTTTATAATCAATTTATGAGATTGTGTAAAAAGGAGAAAAAGGTATATGAAAATTTTGGGGTATCCAGATAAACCAGTAAGCAGTTTGCAAAATGATCTTTTTTCAATTGAAACATATATAAATGGATTGTGCCAGTTTATAAAAAATTGTGATACTCCTATGACTATCTCTATTCAAGGAGATTGGGGAAGTGGGAAAACAAGTATGATGAATATGATTCGCGAAAAAATGGAAGAGGAAATTTGCCCCGTTTGGTTTAATACTTGGCAATTTTCTCAATTTAGCTTTGGTGAGTCACTTGCATTTTCAATGATGGCAGTTTTATTAAATGAGTTGGGGTGTGAAAAAGATTCTATTAATAAAGTGCTTGGCGGAGTGTTACATTTTACTAAAAATGTAGCGGTAGGTACGGTTGATCATTTAGTGGGAGGCTATGCTGCTGATAAGTTAAATTCCGTTTTAACACCAGAGGCAACGGTAGACTATGCTAATGAAATAATTCGTTTGAAGGAAAGATTTCAGATAGCTGTAAATAAAAAAATTGAAAAAGATAATAAAAGTAGAGTGGTTGTTTTTGTGGATGATCTTGATCGTTTACAACCTGCTAAAGCAATAGAATTATTAGAAGTACTAAAATTATTTCTTGATTGTGAAAATTGTGTTTTTGTTTTGGCAGTTGATTATGAAGTAGTAACAATGGGGATAAAACAAAAATTTGGAGAAGATGTTAGTAAAGAAAAAGGGCGTAGCTTTTTTGATAAAATTATCCAGTTGCCATTCAAAATGCCTGTGGCACAATATGATATAAAGAAATATGTAGCTGCATCTTTAATGAAAATGAACATAAGAAGCGATGAAAATACACTTGATTTATTTGAACGATTAATACAGAACTCAATTGGATTTAATCCTAGAAGTATGAAACGTTTGTTTAATACATACCAATTATTATGTATTATTTCAGCGGAGACTTCTTCTGGAGTGGATGAAAGCATTCGGCAGAGAGTATTGTTTGCTATTATTTGTCTTCAAATGAGCTATGAGAATGTATATGCATATTTTATGTCATCAATTTCCATATTAGACGCTGAATTTATTAGTATATTGCTAGATTCAGAAAAAATTATAGAAGAAGAGGAATTGGTAAAAATTATTGCGAACGGACAACAGGATGTAGATACATACATTCAGAAGGTTAGTCGTTTTATGAAATGCTTTACAGAAGCAATTCAAATGGATGCGGACAATGCAATTTCAGATGAAGAAATTGAAACTTTAAAAAAAGTTTTAAAATGTTCTTCTGTTACTTCTGTTGGAACAGATACAGAAGATAAAAGTGATGAGATAGATAAGCGATATAAGCGAGAAAATAAGCAGTTGCAAAAAGAAATTAATGATATGATTAAAGGTATAGTATCTGATGCAGCAGAACCAAAAGAAATGTTTACTTGGAGTTCTAGAAGTAATAAGGGTGAGCAAAGATATGCAGATGTATCTACATATATCTATTATCGTACAAAATTTGGATTTAGAATGACCTTTGAATATTATTTAAGTCGTGAAGATGAGAAGACAATTACTGTTCAGTTGCGCGTTAATAATACCGATCAGGATATGATAGGTAGATTTTTTAACGAAATGCCAGAAAATCCATTGGAATATTCAGTGAAGCCAATAAAAACATCTTACCAATATAAGTATGATAATGTAATTCAAGTAAGCTGCACAGATGACGAAGCTGCATCTAAAATTTCAAAAGTTATTCTAGATGCATATCACACGCTTACAAAAATAATGGGGTGATTATTTGGTAAAGGAAACATTGGATGAAATTTATGGAATCATTTCTAAATATAATAAAAAAACTTGTAGTAATAGGGAGTACAATATTTTTAAAGTACTTGAAATGACAGACCGTGAAGTTTTAATGTGTCATGTGTTAGCAGATTTTCTTAATCCATATGGTGCTCATGGGAAAGGGGAAAAATATCTTAAGATTTTCCTTGAAAAAATCATAAAAAGGATGGATTATGAGGAAGTCAGTGTATCAGCACATGTATTTAAGGAATACCCTATAAACGAGAGTAGAAGAATTGATATTGTAATAGAAACTTCAAGAGTATTTATTCCAATAGAAGTAAAAATTCATGCGAATGAACAGCCAGCACAATGTTTTGATTATTATATGTATGCAAAACAAAAAGATAACGAAGCAAAAGTGATATATCTTACGAAATGGGGGACAATGCCGAGTGAATATAGCCTTCGTTCAGCAGATGGTAAGAGGTTAATTTCAACAGATGAGGTGGTATGTATTTCTTTTGCACAGGAAATACAATATTTTATGAAACTTATTATTGAAAATGAGGATGATAGTGTAATAAAAGAGATAGCAAAGCAATATAGTGACGCAATAAAGGAGTTTACAGTATTCGTGGATAAAGAATTAAAGAAGGAAGTTGCTGATAAAATATGTGAAAAAGAATCATATTTTAGAAGTATGTTAGTGATAGAGCAAGCAGCAGAACAGTCAAAATCAAAGCTAATATATAGTTTTATGGAAGAAATAGAAACACAAATGACTCCGTTTTTGAAAAAATATGGACTAAAGAAAGAAACGCGATTTGATTGGTATGATTATAAGTCGAAAGCGACGGAAGAGTACTATGCTCAGAGTGAGTCGACATATCCAGGATTGAATTATGTATTTTCAAATATTACTTTATTTGAAGGAATTGAAATGTGGCTTAGAATAGAAATTGATTATAATCTTTTTGCGGGAATTTGTTTATTTGATACGAAAGAGGGTAAAGAATTTAATATAGGGGATCAATCGGATAGGCGTTCTCAAAAAATGAAGGATATTCTTTTAAAGTATATGGATATGAAAAATGCTCAGTGTGAAGGTTGGTGGGTACAATATTGGTATTTGCCAACAGCGTATGATAATACAAAACTTGAGGAAAATAGAATTCCTAATTTTAAAGAAATGAATGAAGCAGCAATTGTATTATCTGATAGAGATAAGAAAAAGGAATTTGCAAAGGAGTGTGTATCAATTATTGATAGAGAACTTTGCGAAATAACTAAATTTGTAAAGTTATAATTCGATAAACCCATTGTATTTTCTCCAAATTATTATTATAATAAATGTATTAAAATTAATACAATTTTATAGTAACTAGAAAGTTTTTTTGTGCGCGAAATTCTGCGCAGGAACGGAGGTAATATTATGGGAAGATTGGAAGGAAAAGTAGCTGTAATAACAGGAGGTAATTCTGGTATTGGAGAATGCACAGCAGAAATGTTTGCAAAAGAGGGGGCAAAGGTAGTTATATCCGCAAGAAGAGTGGAGCAATTAGAAGCGGTTGCTGACAAAATTAGGGCAGCAGGTGGAGAGGTACTTGTAGTTCCTTGTGATATTTCTAAGAAGGAGCAATGTAAGGAAGTAATTAGTAAAACAATGGATACCTTTGGTAAGGTAGACATTTTGGTTAATAACGCTGGTGTGGTTGATAGTGGAATTGAAGCAATTGAAAAGGTAACGGATGAAACAATTGATAGATTAATTGATATCAACGCAAAAGGAACCCTTTATATGGCACGAGAAGCAGCGAAAGTAATGGTAGAAGCAAAGGCTGGATCTATTGTAAATGTGTCTAGTGTTGCAGGATATACAGGTGGAGGCGGTGTTGCTTATGTTGCAAGTAAGGCTGCTGTTATTGGTATGACTAAGAACATTGCTATGCGTTGTGCAAATGTAAATGTGCGTTGTAATGCCTTATGTCCAGGAAGTGTAGTTACTCCAATGACCATGACCATGAAAAAAGAAGAGCTTGATCCCAATATGATGGGAGCTATGGCAAAGCATGCGGATCTTACATTACCAGTAAGCAAGCCAACAGAAATTGCAAATACAATCCTATTCTTAGCAAGTGATGAAGCATCTGCAATTACAGGACAGACAATTGTAATAGACCATGGTGCAAACCTATAGTTAGAATGAGAAAAATCACGACCACAAATGAAATATAAGGTCGTGATTTTTTTATTCTATTGAAAAATCCTACCAAAGAAGGTAAAATACTTAAGTATAAGAATAATAATCATAGAAAGTAGGAAAAGTTGTGGATAAAAAAAATGTAGTTGTATTATTTGGTGGACAGTCTTCAGAGCATGAGGTTTCTTGCATTTCCGTGCAAACGGTAGTAGAGCATATGGATAGCAAGCATGACATTATCTTAGTAGGTATTACAAAAGAAGGAAAATGGCTTTATGTTCCTTCCGTAGCCGAAATTAAGGACGGAAGCTGGACTCAGTCACAGCAGTCAGCAGTGATTTCTCCAGATGCTACCAAAAAGGAATTGATTATAAATAACAATGGAACCTATGAAACAAAGAAAATTGATGTTGTATTTCCTGTATTACACGGATTATATGGAGAAGATGGAACTGTACAGGGGCTTCTTGAATTAGCACACATTCCATATGTAGGTTGCGGTGTCCTTGCTTCTAGTGTTTCCATGGATAAATTATATACAAAAATTATTGTAGATACGTTAGGCATTAGACAGGCAAAATATGTAGGCGTAAATACCCATACAATCAGTGGATATGACGAAGTAATAGAAAAGGTGGAAGAAAGCTTAGATTACCCAGTTTTTGTAAAGCCTTCTAATGCAGGATCTTCACAAGGCGTTTCTAAGGCAGAAAATAGAGCAGCACTAGAAAATGCCCTTTTAGAAGCAGCAAAGCATGACCACAAGATTTTAGTAGAGGAAACTATTGTAGGTCGCGAAATTGAATGTGCTGTATTAGGTGGCAAACAGCCAAAGGCTTCGGGAGTAGGAGAAATTTTAGCCGCTTCCGATGCAGCCTTTTATGATTATGATGCAAAGTATAGAAATCAAGATTCGAAAACAGTGCTTGATCCTGATTTGCCAGCTGAGGTAGTAGAAAAGGTAAGAGAATCAGCAGTTAAGATTTTTAAAGCGGTAGATGGATTTGGTTTATCCAGGGTAGACTTTTTTGTAGAAAAAGACACCAATGATGTAGTGTTTAATGAAATCAATACGTTACCAGGCTTTACCTCTATTAGTATGTACCCAATGCTATGGGCAAATAAAGGAATCGAAAAAGCAGAGCTAATAGAAAAGCTACTTGAAACTGCTTACGAAAGATAGAATGGGGGAAAAGAAGTTGAAGGCTCCAATTGGCGTATTTGATTCAGGGGTAGGGGGACTTACCGTTGCAAGAGAGATTATGAGACAGCTTCCTAATGAAAATATTGTTTATTTTGGGGATACAGCTAGAGTACCTTATGGAAGTAAATCTAAGGATACGATTATACGTTATTCAAGACAGGACATTAATTTCTTGCAGACCAAAAAAGTAAAAGCAATTGTGGTAGCTTGTAATACTGCTAGTGCAGTAGCTCTAGAGGAAATTAAGGATGAATATCAGGTTCCAATTCTTGGAGTCGTTGAGCCTGGGGCTATGGCTGCGGCAGAAGCCACTCAGAATGGAAACATCGGAATTATTGGAACAGAGGCTACCATAAAAAGTGGAATTTACAATAATTACCTAAGGAAAATCAAACCAAACATTTCTATTGTTAGTAAGGCGTGTCCTTTATTTGTACCTTTGGTGGAGGAAGGGCTAATTGAAGATAGGGTAACAGATGATATAGTAGGAAGATACTTAGGTGAATTCAAAGAGTATCAGATTGATGCCTTGATTCTTGGATGTACCCATTATCCATTTTTAAGTAATTCTATTGCTAGATTTATGGGACCAGAGGTGAAATTAGTAAATCCTGCTTATGAAACAGCAAAGCAATTAAAGGAGCTATTGAAGCAAAAAAATATATTAAATGAAGGGGAAGAAAAGGTTATCTATGACTTTTATGTAAGTGATGCAGTAGATAAGTTTAATAGCTTTGCCAATGGTATGTTACCAATCCAAGTGGAATCTAGCAGTGTGGTCAATATTGAAAATTACTAGATAATGGAGAATAGTGTGAAAAATTACACTGAAGTGCTAATTGTTACACAAAGTAAACGCAGTTTACTTGGCTATTTGTTTCGGAGCAAAACAAATAGCTTTGATGGCGGATGAAAAACTGCAATGCAGATTTTTCATCGTCTCTTCACAATAAATTGCTCAGAAATGAGGATTACTATGAATAAAGATGTAATCATTACCATGGAAGGAATTCAGCATGACGTAGATGAAACAGAAGCTCTCATAGAAACGGTAAAAGGGCAATATTTTAAAAAGAATGATAGCATTTATTTATTGTATCAACTCCCCAATAAGGAAGCTACTTTAAAAGGAAGAATTAAAATAAAGGGAGAAACAGTGGAGGTAATTCAGGGGAATTCTAGATTGTTTTTTGAGGTAGGAAAAGAAACCACCTCCTTTTATCCTAGTCCTATGGGGGAGATTCTCATGGAGCTAGATACTAATGTGCTAAAAATTGAAGAGGAAGAGGATTCCCTTTTGGTAGAGTTTAAGTATCATTTAAAAATGAATGGAATGTATATTTCACGATGTACCATGAAGATTGTAGTGGTATCAGATATAGAAAAAGAAACCTAGAAGCTAGGTTTCTTTTTCTATTTTTTTTGATTTTTTTTGTTTTTCTTTTCTGCTTCTTCTTTTGCTACTTGTGCTTCTAACTCACTTTGTTTCTTGCGTAATTTTGCAAGGAACCCTTTTCTTTTTACAGGTGTTGGGGCAACGCCTCTTAGATTTTTTACACCAATAATATAGATGCCGCTAATTTGTGCTTTGACTTCTGCTTTTACAGGAATTTGATCAAAGATTGCGTCATCACAAATAAGGGACATAATTTGTGGTCCTATTTTTGCTTTTACAATAGGAAGCTTTGAGTTACGAAGATATTTTGGAGTTTGGTCAAGTACCATTTTGGGAAGACCAGCATCCTTAAGCTTCATTACCTTCTTATCAATTACTAGCATAGAAACATTTTGGGCAGCAGCTTCCATTTCAGCTCTTTGAGCAGAGGATTTCTTCTGCATTTTGCTTCCGAAGTAATATAATACACCCATTGCAACAACAAGAAGAACAGTTACCACAATCAATATAATTTGCCAAGGCTGCATAACTATTTCCTCCTATATTTTATGATCTAGCTTGTAACATCGCTTCGATTTGAGATTGTACATAGGCACCTAAGAATTTCTTTTGTTCCTTTTCTAATGACTTTGGCTCAATTGGAGATCCAAATTCAATGGTAACAGAAGCCTTTCTTATTTTGTTATACCACTTGTTATTCTCAAAAATAGCATCTGTATTTGTAATGGCTACAGGCACAATCTTACAGCCTGCTTTTTCTGCCATTTTTGTGCTTCCCTCCTTAAAAGGAAGCAAGGTTTTGGAATGATTTCTAGTTCCTTCTGGGAAAATAAACATAGAACGCCCTTCTTTAATAAAGGATGCGCCCTGTATAATTGCTTTTAAACCTTCCTTTACATCTTGACGATTTAAAAAGACACAGCCAATATTACGCATCCAAGAGCTAAGTAGCGGTGTCTTTTCCATTTCAATTTTGGCAACATAGCCAACTTGTCGGTTTAAAATAGAATAAGTAGTAATAATGTCAAAATAACTACTATGGTTACCTACAAAAAGTACAGGTTCATCAGGAACATTCTCCTTATGACGTACTGTTATCTTAGTTCCAGCCAAAAATAAGATGGTACGAAAGGCATTTCTAACCGTAACCTGTGAAATCTTATCTTTGGCTGATGGGTTTATTTTTCCTAGACAAAATAATAGAGGTAAAGTAATCAAACTTAGAGTAAAATACACAAGTAGATAAAGCACGATTAAAATAACGCGCATAATTTCCTCCGTTTGCAAACTCTTAAGTGTCGCTGCAGAGCGACACTTTGTTATCTACCAAATAATATAGTAGTTTCTCTTAATCTTTGAGCAAGACCATCTGAAAGATAATCTTCAGTATAACGCCAAGCCCAGTTACCAGCAGCAACACCTGGAGTATTCATACGTGCTTCTGCTCCTAATGAGAATACATCCTGTAATGGAACGATAGCGATTTTAGCTGTGGAACCAAAGCATGCTCTGATTAAATCCCAGCTTACGTTGTTCGCATCAGTATTTAAGTAACGACGTAATTTGTCTTTCGATTCTTCACTAGCGCTGTCATACCAACCTTTTGATGTATCATTATCATGTGTTCCTGTATAGCAAACACAGTTTTGGTTGTAGTAATGAGGTAAGAAATCATTTTCTTCTACATTATCAAATGCAAATTGAAGAATCTTCATTCCTGGGAATTCAAATTGATCTCTTAATTCTCTAACACCATCAGTAATATCACCTAAATCTTCAGCGATAATTGGTAGCTTACCAAGTTTATTTTGGATTGCATTAAATAAATCATCACATGGACCTTTTACCCATTTACCATTAATAGCAGTTGGTTCACCATATGGAATTTCCCAATAAGTTTCAAATCCTCTAAAGTGATCAATTCTTAAGTAATCAGTCATAGTAAGATTACTCTTGATACGTTCAATCCACCAAGCATAACCAGTCTTTTTATGCTCTTCCCAATCATATAATGGATTACCCCATAATTGACCAGTTGCACTGAAATAATCTGGTGGTACACCAGCTACTACAGTTGGGTATCCTTTTGAATCTAATTTAAATAATGATTTGTTTGACCAAACATCTGCACTATCCACAGAAACGAAAATAGGAATATCACCGATAATTTGAACGCCACGGTCATTTGCGTATTGTTTTAAATCAAACCATTGTTTAAAGAAAATAAATTGGATAAATTTATAATATCCTACTTCATTGTCTAACTTCTTAAGCCAAGCTTTTTTTGTTTTTTCATCTGGATCTGATAATTCATCATTCCATTCTAACCAAGAAGCTCCACCATGATAATCTTTTCCTGCCATAAATAAAGCGTAGTCATTTAACCATCTATTTTTGCGGCAGAAAGAAGTATATTCTTTTTTTAGATCTTCATCGTTAGAATTTTTGAAATTTTCATAAGCTTTTTTAAGTAAACCAGTCTTATATTGGATTGCTGGGCCATAATCAATATGAATTGGATCCCAAGCTGGAATATTTGATAAATCTTCATTTGATAATAAATGGATATCTCTTAATTTATCAGGGCTGATAAGTAGTGGTTGACCTGCAAAAGCTGAAAATGATTGGTATGGAGAATCTCCAAAACCAGTGTGTCCTAAAGGTAACACTTGCCATAGCTTTTGATTAGATTTTTGTAAAAAGTCTATAAAATGATAAGCTCCACCGCCAAGATCTCCGATGCCGTAAGGGCTAGGGAAAGAAGTTGGGTGAGCTAAGATACCAGCAAATCTTTCGACGCTGATGTTTGATTCAACAGATTTGTTGCTCATAATATGTCCTCCCAAAGTTATTTATTGTTTCACAATAGTTAGTTTAATTATACTAGCTTGGCTAGGAAAATTCAATCATTTTTCGTGGAAAACATAAGGAAAAAAAAGAAAAATGATTTTACAGTAACTTTACAGAGGAATAACCAGTTTTATGGTACAATTATTTTAATAAACTTACAGAAAAGGAAAGGATTAATATGGAATCTACCAAGATAAAATTAGCAAATCAATTGGAAAAGGAAAAAATTATTCGTCGACTCACCTACAAGTATCAAGGGAAGCTACTTTATGTAAAGGATAAAGGAAAGGGACAGTCTGTAATCGTATTTGGATAGAAAGAAACCCAAAAAGAAAGGAACCAACTTAAGGCTCCTTTCTTTTTGGGTTTCTTTCTATTTTACACCATTTACTAATTCATCAAGCATTTTTGGTAATTCGGTGTCCATATTGTCATCGCTAAATTGGCAAGTACCTACTGCCTTGTGACCACCGCCGCCATACTTAAGCATAAGGCTTCCTACGTCAAGAGTAGCAGTACGATTTAAAATACTGTATCCTACCGCTGCGGAGCAACCTTTTCCACCTTTTCCATTTACAATCCAAGCTGAAATATTTTGCTCAGGATACATACTGTAAATCATAAAACGATTACCAGAATAAATAGGATCTACACCGCGAAGGTCTGTAATAATTACATCCTTTTCTATTCTAGTGTGTGCCTTTACCATTTCTTTAAACTTCTCAGTTTGTTCAAAGTATACGTCGATTCTTTCCTTTACATCTGGAAGTGAAAGAATCTCTTCTGTATTCATGGTACGACAAGCCTGCATTAATTCTTCCATTAATTTATAATTAGGAATTGTAAAGTTACGCCATCTTCCAAGACCAGTTCTTGGATCCATTAAGAAACCAATTAAAATCCATCCTGTTGGATGTTGTACCTCTTCAATGGTAAGGTTACCAGAATCTACCTTATCTACTGCTTCCATCATTTCATCAAAGTGAGCAAAACGATCGTGACCACCATAATATTCATATATAATTCTTGCACAAGATGGAGTAATACGGCTCTCACCTTTATATTTTCCTTCTAATTGTTGGCGCTCATGCTCACTAGAGTGATGGTCAAACCATAATCCACAGCCCTCTACAAAAGGAACATTAGCAAGACAGTCGTTTTCATCAACAGGAACTAATCCGTCTTGTAAATCCTTTGGATGTGCAAATTGCCAAGAATCAATAATACCTGCTTCTAGCAGCAATGTACCACAAGCTAATCCATCAAAATCTGAACGTGTAACTAATCTCATTTTGTAATCCTCCGTTTCTTACGTTATACCGCGTCTGAAAATAAGACGATAAGTATATCTATGTGAAATTCGGGTTTCACATATACCCCTTTTATTTTTTGTCAAAATATCTGCATATGGATATATTTTATCGCATAATGAATGGTATTTCAAGCATTTCATTTAAAAATAAAGAAGAAAAATGTAAAAAAGTGTAAAGAAAGTATAAAAAGTGGTAGAAATATTAGTCAATATATGCTACAATAATTTTAATTAACTGAAAAACAAATGTGCAACTAGCACAACAATAGGAGGAAAAATTATGAAAAAGAAACTAATTTTTTCATGGTGGTTGTTTTGATGCTTGCCTCTTATCCTATTTCGCAAGCAAAGGCAGCAAAGACAGGCATTACAACCATCGATTTTGGAAAGGTATATAAGAATTATGACTTAGATGGAGATGGGAAGAAGGATTCTCTTAAGGTAGTAGCTACATATCCTAAGGGAAATGAACATGAAACAGGCTACCTTACTATCTATATTATAAGAAGGTATTTAGACAAACAAGACAATATGGTCCGTATTGGTTTGTGAATTTGGTAACAGTTGGCACAGGAGAGAGCTTAATTGATATTACTAGTTATATTGCAAGTGACGATGACTGTATGCACAGAATATATAGAGCACAAAAAAATAAGCTAAAAATGCTTTATGATTTCAGAAATACTATGATGGATATGCAACGTATTATGGTGCAGATATTAAAAAGGTAGAAGGAAATACCTTGGTAACAAGCGAAACAGCACAGTTTTTTGCAACTGGAATGATTAGCTGGAGCATGAAATTTACATATAAGGATGGAAAAGTGAAACGTACTGCTAGCCAGTTTACACCAACTTATGAAAAGAACGTTAAGAATTGGACTGCACAAAGAAATTTAAATCTTTATCAACAGTTAGGTTCGAAAACATTAGCATACACCATTAAAAATGGTGATGTTGTTCAAATAAATAAAATTATTTTTAAGGATTTTAAAGTATATTTTCAAGTAATAAACAAAAGTGGAAAAATAGGATATTTAACATGTCCAAAAACTTTCCAAAGTAAAAATTATTTTAAAGAATCTCAGTGGCAGAGTAGTTACATCAAAGGAGGAGTTTGTTATGGAATGTAAAAATGAAGGTAGAAAACCAAAGGGAATGAAGGCGAAATTACTTTTGCTTGCACTTTTACCAGCTTTTATAGCGGGATTGCTTTTATTTGTGATTAGTACCAACAAAATGAGTAATAGCCTTTCAGAGGTTTCGGAGACTAGGGTGGAAAATATATGTAATGCCCTTGCGGAAGCTTATGAAAGCTTGTATGAAGGTGATTGGAATTACGATGGTAGTAATTTTACTAAGGGAGAAAAGGATTTATATGCTACCTATGATTTGCTTGATAAGGTTTGTGAAGAGGATGATGTAAATGTTACTATTTTTTATGGGGATACTAGAGTGATGACTACGGTGCGTGGAGAAGATGGGGAACGTTTCGTTAACACAAAGGCTGGAGAGGTTGCCATAGAAACTGTATTAAATAAGGGAGAAACCTATCATGATAAGAATACTGTAATCAATGGAGAAAAGTATTACAGCTATTATAGACCGATTAAAAATTCTGATGGAACTGTAGTAGGAATGTTTTTTGTTGGAATTCCAACAGAGAAAATAACAAATGATATTAAGCATGCATCCTTGGCAATTTTAATTGCTTTAATTATATTGTTGGCGATTGTGGTTGTAGTTGTTATTTTTGTGGCTGGGAACTTTATTAAAACCATTCAAAGCTGTGCTTCTTCAGTGGTTACTATGGCAGAGGGGGATTTAAATGTAGAGGCGAAGGTTGGATTCTTTAATAAGGGTGACGAACTTGATGAATTAGCACATAGCATTAATGATATGGCCAATAGATTTCGTGGTGTAACTGGAGAGATTAGAAGTAGTGCAGACGTTATGAATGAAGGTGCTGCTACCATGGCGGGCATTGCACAAAATACTCATACATCTATTGATGAAGTATCAAGAGCAATTGAAGATGTGGCATATGGTGCAACGAAGCAGGCGGCAGATACACAAGACACTGTAAGTAGTATGGAGGATATGAGCCAATCGATTGAAAAAATAGTAGAAGAGGTCAATGAATTATCTTCAGCAGCAGATAATACACAGGCTACTAGTGAGGGCGCAAAGAAGGTAATGGAAGAGCTGCTTAAGATTAATGAAGAAACCAATGAATCAGTAGAAAAAATTGTGACTCAATCTGAAATTAATGTAAATGCAGCAGCTAGAATTCAACAGGTTGTAAATGTAATTAGTGATATTGCTTCACAAACAAGTTTATTAAGTTTAAATGCTAGCATAGAGGCTGCAAGAGCAGGAGAACAAGGAAAAGGCTTTAGCGTAGTAGCCCTTGAAGTAGGACAGCTTGCTCAGGAAAGCTCAAAGTCAGCTGCAGAAATTGAAACAATTATCCAGGAATTAGTAGAAAATATTTCTAAGACTTCTGATTTAACAGATGTTTTAAATGTAAATACAAAGCAACAAATTGAAAAACTTGAAACCACACAAAAGGATTTCAATACAGTGTTTGCTGATGTAAATCTTATGTTTGAAAAGACATTAAATGTGCAAGCTGAAATTGTGAAGATAAACGAAATTCGTCTACAAATAGAGGATGTGATTCAAAGTCTTTCTGCATTGTCACAGGAAAATGCAGCAGCAAGTGAAGAAACCACAGCTTCTATTGAAGTGGTAGTACATTCTATGGAAGAATTAAATGCATCTACTCAGGAAATTAGCGAATTGGCTACAAAATTAAAAGAGGTAATTTCATATTTCCATGAATGATTGTAAAGCAAATATTTCCTTTACAATATGAAGTGATTGTTGTATTATGGAGAAGGAAAAAGCTAATGTGCGAAATGCACAAACAAGGAGGAGAAAGAAAAATTATGAAAAAGAAACTAGCTCTTTTTATGGTAGCTGTTTTGATGTTGGTAGCATGCCCTATTTCACAGGCTAAAGCAGCTAACACAGGAATTACCACCATTCAGTTTGGAAAAGTGTATAAGAATTTTGATTTAGATGGAGATGGTAAGAAGGATTCATTTAAGGTGACTACATCTTATCCAAAAGGTGATCAATATGGTTCAGGAATTCTTTCTATTTATGTGAATAATAAGAAAGTATTTAGTCAAAAAAGAAGATATGACCCATACTGGAATGTGAATTTAGTAACAGTTGGTACAGGAGAGACTTTCATTGATTATGAAGGTTGTATTGAAAGTGGTGATGGTTGCATTCATAGATTATATCGTGTGCAAAAAAATAAACTAAAAATGCTTTATGATTTTCAAAAGTATTATGATGAGTGCGCATCATACTATAATGTAACAATAAAAAAGGTTGAAGGAAATACCATATATACTTCTGCAGGAGCACAATTTAATGCGACTGGAGGAATTGATTGGAAAATGAATTATGTTTATCAAGATGGAAGAATTGGTAGAACTTCTAGTCAGTTTACTCCAATCTATTATGATGTAGATGGTAATGAGTTAAAGAGTAAAAAATGGACAGCTAATAGAAATCTAAATGTATATGATACTCTTGGTGGAAGTAAGAGAAAATATACTGTGAAAAAAAATGAAGTAGTCCAAATTGTAAAGATTGTTTTTAAAGATTTTAAAGTATATTTCCAAGTAAAAAATAAAAACGGGAATTTAAGATATCTTTTTAACCCAAATACAACACCAAATCCTGAGTATTTCAAAGAGGCTCAGAGAGCAGGTTAAAGCTAAAAAGAAGATTGACAAACCTTGTGCTACCCCTTTATAATAAGAGGGATTGAAAAAATAAGCAATGAAAGAGACAGTACATTTGACGGGAAGGTCAAAGCGAGTCGAGGAGGGTGCAAGCTCGACACTAGTAGCGTCATATGGAATATCACTCTTGAGCTTCTAGCAGAACGAATTGCTTTTTATGAAAGTAATTTCAGTAAGCGATGACGTCTTTCCCACGTTACAGGGAACGCAAGCTGTAGGGCATGAAGTAATAGGTGGTAAGTGTATCCTCGTCTGATTACAGGCGGGGATATTTTTTATGAATAAGTTGTCAAGCGTATGCACTATCTTGCAAGTAAATTTGCAAGATAGTGCATACATTTGACAACCAAACCTAAATGAGCGCGGAGCCTGATAAGGCGAGAGCGGGAATTTAGGTGGCGATTGAGGGAGCAACGAAGTTGTGGAGCAATCGGCATTCATAAAAAATATTTTATAAAAATTCATATATTCACAAGGAGGAATCTATTTTGTTTGAAAAAGTATCACCAAATTTAAATTTTGTGGAAAGAGAAAAAAAGATTGAAGATTTTTGGAAAGAAAATGACATTTTCCAAAAAACCATAGACCAAAAAGAAGGTTGTCCAACCTATACCTTCTATGATGGACCACCAACTGCAAATGGTAAGCCACATATTGGTCACGTTTTAACAAGAGTCATTAAGGATATGATTCCAAGATACCAGACCATGAAGGGACATAAGATTATTCGTAAAGCAGGTTGGGATACCCATGGACTTCCAGTAGAGCTAGAAGTAGAAAAAATGCTTGGACTTGATGGGAAGGAACAAATCGAAGAATATGGACTTGAGCCATTTATTAAGGAATGTAAGGAAAGTGTATGGAAATACAAAGGAATGTGGGAGCAATTCTCCGACAAGGTTGGTTACTGGGTTGATATGGACCATCCATACATTACTTATGATAATAACTTTATAGAATCCGAATGGTGGGCATTAAAAGAAATCTGGAACAAGGGCTTACTTTACAAGGGACACAAAATCGTACCATATTGCCCTCGTTGTGGAACACCTTTATCTAGCCATGAGGTAGCCCAAGGCTATAAGGATGTAAAGGAACGCTCTGCGATTGCAAAATTCAAGGCAAAAGGAGAGGATGCTTACATTTTAGCTTGGACTACTACACCTTGGACACTACCTTCTAACGTGGCACTTTGCGTAAACCCAAATGAAGAATATGTAAAGGTAAAAGCTTCAGAGGGAGAAGTATACTATTTAGCAAAGGAATTAGCTGATAAGGTGCTAGAAGGGGAATATGAGGTACTAGAAACCTATACAGGAAAAGAATTAGAGTACAAAGAGTACGAACCGTTATTCGACTATGCGAATATTACAAAGAAAGCACATTATGTAACCTGCGATGATTATGTAACCTTAACAGATGGTACAGGTGTGGTACACATTGCTCCAGCCTTTGGTGAAGATGACTCTAAGGTAGGACATAAATATGACTTACCATTTGTACAATTAGTAGATGAAAAAGGTCAATTTACCAAGGAAGTGACTCCACTTGCAGGAGTATTTTGTAAAGATGGAGACGATGCGATCTTAAAGGACTTAAAAGCAAGAGGACTTTTATTTGCAGCACCAAAATTTGAGCATAGCTATCCACACTGCTGGAGATGTGATACACCACTTATTTACTATGCAAGAGATACTTGGTTTGTAAAAATGACAGCAGTAAAGGACGATTTAATCGCCAACAACAATACAGTAAACTGGATTCCAGAAAGCATTGGAAAAGGTCGTTTTGGAGATTGGCTAGAAAATATCCAGGATTGGGGAATTAGCCGTAACCGTTATTGGGGAACTCCACTTAATATTTGGGAATGTGAATGTGGTCATCAGCATGCTATCGGCTCTATTGCAGAGTTAAAAGAGCTTTCAGACAATTGTCCAGATGATATTGAGCTACATCGCCCATATATTGATGACGTTACTATCACTTGTCCAAAATGTAAAAAGCAAATGAAACGTGTAAGCGAAGTAATTGACTGCTGGTTTGATTCAGGTTCTATGCCTTTTGCACAATGGCATTATCCATTTGAAAATAAAGAGATTTTTGAGGAAAATTATCCAGCAGACTTCATTAGTGAAGCAGTTGACCAAACCAGAGGATGGTTCTATTCTCTTATGGCAATTTCTACTGTATTATTTAATAAGGCACCATATAAAAATGTTATCGTACTAGGCCATGTACAGGATGAAAACGGACAAAAAATGTCTAAATCCAAAGGAAATGCAGTAGACCCAATGGAAGCTTTAACGCAACATGGTGCAGATGCGATTCGTTGGTACTTCTATATTAATAGTGCACCATGGCTACCAAATCGTTTCCATAATGATGCAGTAACAGAGGGACAACGTAAATTTATGGGTACCTTGTGGAATACTTACGCATTTTTCGTATTGTATGCTAATATTGATGAATTTAACCCAATGGATTATACGCTAGAATATGATAAATTATCTGTTATGGATAAATGGTTACTTTCTAAGCTCAATACGTTAATTCAAACAGTTGATGGATATTTAGGAGACTACAAGATTCCAGAAACTGCAAGAGCACTAGCTAGCTTTGTAGACGATATGAGTAACTGGTATGTAAGAAGAAGTAGAGAACGTTTCTGGGCAAAGGGAATGGAGCAAGATAAAATCAACGCATACATGACTTTATATACTGCTCTTGAAACAGTGATAAAATTATCAGCTCCTATGATTCCTTTCTTAACTGAGGACATTTATCAAAACTTAGTTAGAGGCGTAGACAAGGATGCGAAGGAAAGTATTCATTTATGTGACTTCCCAGTGGCAAAGGAAAGCTTCATTGACAAAGAGCTTGAAAAGGATATGGACTTAGTATTACAAATCGTTGTATTAGGTCGTGCTGCTAGAAATAGCGCAAATATTAAGAATAGACAGCCAATTGGCAAAATGTATATTAAGGCTGAAACAGAATTATCAGACTTCTATCGTGCTATCATCGAAGAAGAATTAAATGTAAAAGAAGCACAGTGGAAAGAGGATGTTTCAAGCTTTACTTCCTATAGCTTTAAACCACAGTTAAAGACAGTGGGACCAAAATACGGCAAACAATTAAATGGAATTCGTACAATTCTTAGTGAATTAGATGGTAACGAAGCTATGAATCAGTTAAACGAAAAAGGTGCACTTACCTTTGATGTAGATGGAGTAGCAGTAGAGCTTACAAAAGAGGATTTATTAATTGACATTGCACAAACAGAAGGCTTTGTATGCGAATCCGACAAGGGTGTATCTGTTGTACTTGATACTACATTAACAGAGGAGTTAATTGAGGAAGGCTTTGTAAGAGAAGTAGTTTCTAAGATTCAGACTATGAGAAAAGAAGCTGATTTTGAAGTAATGGATCAAATTTGCGTATCTGTTAGTGGAAGCAGCAAGGTTGTGGAAATTGTGAAAAAGAATGAAGCAAGCATTAAGGAAGATGTGTTAGCTACCTCTATTGTATATGACCAAACAGTAGGCTTTGCAAAGGAATGGAAGCTAAATGAAGAGGTTTGTACGTTAGGTGTAGAAAAACAATAGCTGTAAGAGGTGAACCTGTTTGAATATTCAAGATTTAAAATATATTATAGAAGTAGAACGTTCAGGCTCTATTAACCGAGCAGCCGATAATTTATTTATGGCACAATCCAATTTAAGCCGTTCTGTAAAGGAAATAGAAAAGGAGCTTGGGATTACAATTTTTAAGCGTAATCCCAAGGGGATTGTGGTAACGGAGCAGGGAGCGATTTTTCTCAATCATGCAAAGGCGATTCTAGCAGAGCTTACGAATATAGAAAATATAGGAAAAGCTGCAGAGCATCGTATGCTAAGCTTTAACATATCCATTCCTAGAGCGAGTTATATTACCTATGCTTTTACGGAGTTTGTGAAGCAAATTGATTGCAGCGAAGGAATCTGTATGAGCTTTAAGGAAACCAATGCAGAGGAAGCCATTGATAAAATTGTGGAGCGAGAAAATAATCTAGGCATTATTCGGTATCAAAATACCTATGAGGAATATTTTATCTCTTTATTAGAAGAAAAGGATATTCGCTATCAAACGATTTGGGAATTTGAATATTTGGTATTAATGTCTAAGGAGCATCCCCTTGCACAATATGAGGAAATTCCGTACCATAGCCTAGGGGAATACGTAGAGGTAGTAAATGGAGATAACAGTGTGCCACAATTTTCCGTGTCCCATTTAAGAATGGATAAGGTGGACAACGAGAAAAAAAGTATCTGTATCTATGATAGAGGAAGTCAGTTTGATTTACTAAGTAGGGTGCACACTACCTATATGTGGGTATCGCCTATGCCTCAGGAAATGCTAGACCAATATGGCTTGGTACAAAGAAAATGTAATATTTCTTATAAAATCAATAAGGATGTGTTAATTTATCTCAATAATTACAAATTAACGGATTTAGATAAAAAATTTATTTTAGAATTGAATATGGTACAGGCAAATATGGCAAAAATATATGAAGTACAGTAGCTGATAGGGGATATATCGAATTTGATATACCCCTATCAGTATTTTATATATTCGCATTTTGTAAAAGTGTGGTATTATGAAAAAGAACTACGATAACAGTCCCAGTAATTTGGGGGACATCTTTTATACTTAGGAGGTTTGAAATGGCAGCAAAAGCAACTAGCACAACTAGCAAATTCAACAAAGAAGAATTTAAAAAAGCTGTAGTAGAAAACGTAAAAACTCAATATCGTAAAACTATCGATGAAGCTACACCACAACAGGTATACCAAGCTGTAGCATACGCAGTAAAGGATACTATCATCGATCAGTGGATTGCAACTCACAAAGAGTACGAAAAGAAAAATGTTAAGACAGTATATTATTTATCAATGGAATTCTTAATGGGTAGAGCATTAGGAAACAACATGATTAACTTAACTTATTACAAAGAAGTAAAAGAAGCATTAGATGAATTAGGATTTGACCTAAACGTAATCGAAGATCAAGAACCAGACGCAGCATTAGGTAATGGTGGTCTTGGAAGACTTGCAGCATGTTTCTTAGATTCTTTAGCAACTTTAGGATACCCAGCATATGGTTGTGGTATTAGATACAGATATGGTATGTTCAAACAAGCAATTGAAAATGGATACCAAATCGAAAAACCAGATGATTGGTTAGCAGATGGTAACCCATTTGAAGTAAGAAGAGCTGAATATGCTGTAGAAGTTAAATTCGGTGGAAACGTTAGAGTTGTAAAAGATGCAAACGGACATGATAAATATGTTCAAGAAAACTACCAATCAGTAAGAGCGGTACCATATGATTTACCAATCGTTGGTTATGGAAACAATGTAGTAAATACATTAAGAATTTGGGATGCTGAAGCAATCCAAACTTTCAACCTTGATTCATTTGATAAAGGTGAATACCAAAAAGCAGTAGAACAACAAAACTTAGCAAGAACTATCGTTGAAGTATTATATCCAAACGATAACCACTATGCAGGTAAAGAATTAAGATTAAAACAACAATATTTCTTCGTATCAGCTTCTGTTCAAAGAGCAGTTCTTAAATACAAAGAAAACAATGATGATATTAGAAAATTCCATGAAAAGGTTACATTCCAATTAAATGATACTCATCCAACTGTTGCAGTTGCTGAGCTTATGAGAATCCTTATTGATGAAGAAGGATTAAGCTGGGATGAAGCATGGGAAGTTACAACTAAGACTTGTGCTTACACTAACCATACAATCATGGCTGAAGCACTTGAGAAATGGCCACTTGAATTATTCTCAAGATTATTACCAAGAATTTACCAAATCGTAGAAGAAATCAACAGAAGATTTGTAAATGAAATTCAAGCAAAATATCCAAATGATTGGTCAAAAGTTGAAAAAATGGCTATCATTTTTGATGGACAAGTTAAGATGGCTCACCTTGCAATCGCAGGAAGCTACTCTGTAAACGGTGTTGCTAGACTTCATACAGATATCCTTATGAAACGTGAATTAAAAGATTTCTATGAAATGGATCCTAAGAAGTTTAACAACAAAACAAATGGTATTACTCAAAGACGTTTCTTATTACATGGTAACCAATTATTAGCTGATTGGGTAACTGATAAGATTGGTTCAGAATGGATTACTGATCTTCCAAAGCTTGAGAAATTAGAAGTTTATGTTGATGATAAGAAATATCAACAAGAGTTTATGAACATTAAATACCAAAACAAAGTAAGATTAGCTGAGTACATCAAAGAACACAACGGAGTAGAAGTAGATCCTCGTTCTATCTTTGATATTCAAGTTAAGAGATTACATGAGTACAAACGTCAATTATTAAATATTTTACACGTTATGCACTTATACAATGAATTAAAAGAAAATCCAGATATGGATATTGTTCCAAGAACTTTCATCTTTGGTGCAAAGGCAGCAGCTGGTTACAGACGTGCAAAATTAACAATTAAGTTAATCAATAACGTAGCAGATGTAATCAACAACGATGAATCAATCAATGGAAAGATTAAAGTTGTATTTATCGAAAACTATCGTGTATCAAATGCAGAAATTATCTTCGCTGCAGCAGATGTTAGTGAACAAATTTCTACAGCTTCTAAAGAAGCATCAGGAACTGGTAACATGAAGTTCATGTTAAACGGTGCTGTTACATTAGGTACAATGGATGGTGCTAACGTAGAAATCGTAGAAGAAGTTGGAAAAGAAAATGCATTCATCTTCGGTTTAAGTGCAGAAGAAGTTATGGCTTACGAAAAAGATGGTGGATACAATCCAAGAGATATCTACAACAGCAATCAAGCAGTTCGTAAGGTATTAACTCAATTAGTAGATGGAACTTACTCAGGAAATGATACTGAATTATTTAGAGAAATTTATGATTCATTATTAAATGAAGATCAATACTTCATCTTAAAAGACTTCGATTCATATGCAGAAGCTCAAAAGAGAGTAGATGCTGCATACAGAGACGAAGATGCATGGGCTAAGATGGTTATGCTTAACACTTGCAAATCTGGTAAGTTTACAGCTGATAGAACAATTGAAGAATATGCAAAAGATATTTGGAAATTAAAGAAAGTAAAAGTTAAAGTTACAAAATAATAAAGTAAAAAAATAAAGATGCCGCTTTGGCATCTTTATTTTTTTGGGAAATTTTAAAGAGAGAGAAAACCATTCATAACCCTACCTTTTCTTGAATATGATAGTGGATATGAAAGGGTGGAGAGCATGAGAGAGAAAATTACAATTTGGTTTGCGTTAGTTATGGTTGCAATCTTATTTCCATATGTTGTGACTATGTGCGTTAATGGGGTGTTAGAGCAACAAGCATATCTTTCTAAATTCCATTCGGAAAAAACAGTAAAGGTAAAGAATCAAGGAAAAGAAGAGGAGATGGATTTAGAGGAGTTTTTAGTAGGGGTGGTGGCTAGTGAAATATCTGTTGATTATGAGCTAGAGGCGATTAAGGCACAGGCAGTCATTGCAAGAACCAAGGCACTTCGGGAAGAAAAGGAAACGAAAAGTGATGAGACAGATCGGTGGAGCCTTACCTATGTGACAAAGGAAGAAATGAGAGAGAAGTGGGGAGAGAAACGATTTTTGCAGTATTATAATAAAGTAAGAAGAGCAGTGTGGGAAACAAAAAAGCAGGTAATTTTTTATGAAGACGAGCTAATTGACCCCTTATATCATGAGGTAAGTATAGGAAGTACGGTAAGCGCAAAGGAAATGTATGATAGGGAAGTACCATATTTGCAATCCGTGTCCTCTAGCTATGATGTGGAAGCGAAGGATTATATGCAAATAAAAATGGTATCCTATGAGGAAGCTCTTGCCATATTAAAAAAGGATAAGCCACAGCTTAAATGGAACAAGGAGTCATTTTATGAGGAAATTATCCTGAAGGAAAAAACACAGCTAGGTTATGTAAAAACTCTTGTGGTAGGAAATCAAACCTTTGAAGGAGAAAAAATAAGGGAGTTATTTCAACTGA
Organism: Lachnospiraceae bacterium; assembly: GCA_017390525.1. Taxonomy (GTDB): domain Bacteria; phylum Bacillota; class Clostridia; order Lachnospirales; family Lachnospiraceae; genus RGIG989. Next base: position 29,743 of record JAFPBJ010000130.1, read on the forward strand.
ATTCTAGTAATTTTTATATAGAAAAATTTGAAGGAAAGCTACGATTTATCGCACTAGGAAAAGGACATGGCATGGGAATGAGCCAATATGGTGCCAACTGTATGGCAAAAGAGGAAAAAAGCTACAAAGGAATTCTTACCTATTATTATAAAAATGTGACTTGCAAAGAAGGCTGGTAAAGGCTTACGATAAAAACTCGATTTCAATCCGAAGTTTTTGTATAAGTGAGATTTTCCTTGGGAATAATAAGGTTATCAATAATTAGGAAGGTGACCTTATGAGGAAAAATAAAGTAATTCGTTTTTTTAGAGAAAAAATAGCATATTTTGTAATAGGAGCAGGAGCATTTGCGTTAATCGCATCGGTGGGTGTTTATCAGCACCAAATGAATGAAAGTAGAAATCATCAGCAGCATATTGATTTAAATGAGCCAGCGGTTGCAAAGGAGGAGCCATCTGCCATAAATGCAAACTCCAATGAAGTGGCAGGCTCTACACAGACTATTCCTCCCGCTACTACCATAGAAAAGAAGGAAGAAGTAACAGAGGAAATAAAAGAAAAAACCACGCAGACTCAGGCAAAGGTATATCGTTTGGATAAAAACAAAAAAATGTCTTGGCCCATTGTAGGAAATGTGTTGTTACCCTTTAGTATGGATACCACCATTTATTTTGAAACCTTAGACCAATACAAATGCAACCCAGGAATTTTCATTCAATCTCCAGAAAATGCAACTGTAAGTGCCAGTGTTGCAGGCAAGGTAACAAATATCGAAAAAACGGAATATGGAAATACTCTTACCCTAGAGATAGGAGAGGGCTATGAAATGATTTATGGACAATTAAAGGATATTCGGGTAAAGGTAGGAGATACGGTGGAGGAAAAGGAAATCCTCGGAAAAGTTGCAAAGCCATCCCAATTTTACTCTTTAGAAGGAACTCATTTATATTTTCAAATCAATGAAAAAGGAAAGCCAGTAAACCCAATGAAATATTTAGAATAGAAAATTGCCGCAAAGGGAAATAAAATCCTAATGCGGCAATTTCTATTTTGGATATTAAACGTAATTTATATCATACGAAAGTAGACTCTCGTTAGATATCAGCTTTAAGCAAGGAAACCATACATTACAATAAAGTGGCAAAAGCTTCCTAGCATAACAAAAAGGTGAAAAATTTCATGACTACCAAAGTTTTTATGCTTTGCATTGAAAATTGGTAGCTTAAGGGCGTAAATGATTCCGCCAATGGTATAAATAATTCCTCCTGTAAGTAGCCAGTAAAACGCAGGCTTTACTAGGCCGTTCATAATAGGAGAAAAGGCTAAAACACATGCCCAACCCATAATAATATAAATAGCGGAAGAAAGCCAAGCAGGTGCGTTAATCCAGCAAAGCTTAAGTATAATTCCTGCAAGGGCAATGCTCCAGACAAGAGCCAAAAGAGGAAGTCCAACAGCTGGCTTTAATACAATCACACAGATGGGAGTGTATGAGCCTGCAATTAGGACAAAAATCATAGCGTGGTCTAATTTACGAAGTCGCTTTGTAACCTTCTCGGAACATTTTACGCTGTGATATAAGGTGCTAGCACCATATAGTAAAATCATACTTACAATAAAAATTGCAAGAGAAATCGTATGTGCCTTCTCTGGGGAGTGAATTGATTTAATCATAAGTGGGGTAGCAGCAAAAATTGCCATCATCATTCCAATAAAGTGGGTGATTGCACTACCTGGATCCTTTAAATTCTTTGTAATTCGAGCCATAGTATAACCTCCATTCAATGTACATATCTATATTATGAAATCTTAATAACATTATATGTAGTTTTAAAAACTATATGTAATACAATATGATACTACCACACATTTGTGCATAATGCAATACAAAAATTTGCTTTCAAAAGAAAAAAAGGCAAAAGACTATCGACTTTTCTTGTGGAATAGCTTATGATGTACTAGTACACAAAAAACAAGTAGGAGAAAGGATAGAGTCATTACGCTCTAATGGAGAAATATGGATAGAAAAGAAAAAGCAGTGGAACTATTTAAAGAAGGATACAACTGTTCTCAATCGGTAGTAGCAGCGTATGCAGATGTTATCGGTCTTGATGAAGCTACCGCTCTTAAAATTGCCAGCTCTTTTGGTGCAGGAATGGGAAGAATGAGAGAAGTATGTGGTGCAGTGTCTGGAATGTTTATGGTGGCAGGAATGCTAACAGGGACTGTAGATGCCAAAGATGTACAAGGTAAAACCAATAATTATGAGGTGGTACAGGAAATGGCAGAGGAATTTAAAAAGACCAGTGGAGGTTCTATTATTTGCAAGGAATTACTAGGCTTGGTAAAAAAGGAAGAATCTGCTGTGCCAGAAAAACGTACGGAAGAATATTATAAAAAAAGACCATGTGTGCAATTAGTAGAGGATGCAGCAACCATCATTGATAAAATTTTATTAGAGCAACAAAATTAAGAAGAAACAGTTTGGAAAGGAACGCATTTTAGATGGAAACAATCAGATTTGAAGAGCTGGGGATTGAGCCGAAGATTTTAAGGGGAATTACCGATATGGGATTTGAGGAGGCAACTCCAATACAATCAAAGGCAATCAAAGTCATTTTAGAAGGAAAGGATATTGTAGGACAGGCACAAACAGGTACAGGTAAAACGGCAGCCTTTGGAATTCCAATGCTACAGAATATTGATCCAAAAAGTAAAGCATTACAAGCCATTGTACTATGCCCAACAAGAGAGCTAGCCATTCAGGTGGCAGAGGAAATTAGAAAGCTTGCTAAATTTTTACATGGAATTAAGGTACTTCCAATCTACGGAGGTCAAGAGATTAGCAAACAAATTCGTTCTTTAAAGGCAGGAACTCAGCTAGTAATCGGAACGCCAGGTCGTGTCATGGACCATATGAGAAGAAAAACGGTAAAGTTTGATAAAGTAAAAATGATTGCCCTTGACGAAGCGGACGAAATGCTAAACATGGGCTTTCGTGACGATATTGAAACTATTTTAAAGCAAATTCCTGAGGAAAGACAAACCATTTTATTTTCTGCAACTATGCCAAAGGCAATTATGGATATTACAAAGAAATACCAAACCAATGCAGAGATTGTTAAGGTGGTTAGAAAAGAGTTAACTGTACCGAATATTGAACAATATTATTATGAGGTGCGTCCAAAGAATAAAAAGGAAGTATTATCTCGTTTGTTAGATATTTATGATCCAAAGCTTTCAGTAGTCTTTTGTAATACGAAACGAATGGTTGATGAGCTAGTATCAGATTTGCAAGGTCGAGGCTATTTTGCAGAGGGACTTCATGGCGATTTGAAGCAATCCCAAAGAGATAGAGTGATGAATGGGTTCCGCAATGGAAAGACGGAAATCCTTGTGGCTACCGATGTGGCAGCAAGGGGAATCGATGTAGATGATGTAGACGCAGTTTTTAACTATGATTTACCACAGGATGACGAATATTATGTGCATCGTATTGGAAGAACAGGAAGAGCAGGTCGTGTAGGAAGAGCCTTTACCTTTGTAGTAGGAAAAGAGGTCTACAAGTTAAGAGATATCCAAAGATATTGTAAAACCAAGATTAAAGCTCAGCCTATTCCATCTCTTAACGATGTACAGGCAACTAGAGTAGAAAAAATATTTGACCAAGTAAGTGACGTAATTGCAAATGAAGAGTTAGATTCTTATATCCGTATGATTGATGATAAGGTAAATGAGGAAGACTATACCTCTATTGATATTGCAGCGGCACTAATGAAGATTATGTTAGGAAATAACGAATCAGGTCAGGATGGTAGAGAACAGGATTATGATTTTGACCATACAGGTGCAGAGGAAGGTATGGTGCGCTTATTTATAAACATAGGGAAAAAGCAAAATGTTCGTCCAGGTGATATTTTAGGAGCCATCGCAGGAGAATCTGGTATGCCTGGAAAATTAGTGGGAACCATTGATATGTTTGATAAATATACCTTCGTAGAGGTGCCAAGAGAATTTGCAAAAGAAGTGCTTCAAGCCATGAGTGACGCCAAGATAAAAGGAAAAACCATTAACATAGAACCAGCGAATCAAAAATAAGAGAAAAATATCAAATATTGTATAAAAAAGTGATGATTTATGGTAAAATAGTCTTAGAAGTTGCTAACGTAATTTAGAAGGTACTTACTTTGAAAAAAGAAAGGATGAAGGATATGGGATGGAGCAAAACCGCTGATATTCGCAAATATGTGGATTTAGGTGTAATGGAAAAAATTATGAAGGAATGGAGCGTAGCTACTGGTATGGCAACCATTGCAATGGATGCTAAGGGTGAATACGTTTCAGGGGAGATTGGGTTTACAGATTTTTGCATGAAGTATACAAGAGGAAGTCAAGAGGGGAAGAAAAGATGTGTACAATGTGACAAGGATGGAAAAGATACTTATTTTTGTCATGCAGGGCTTATGGATTTTAGTAAAGAAATCGTAGTAGACGATACTTACTTCGGAAAGATTATCGGTGGTCAGGTGTTGCCAAAAGAGCCTGATGAAGCAGAGTTTCGAAAGATTGCTGATGAAATTGGTGTTGACCAAGATAAATATATAGAAGCCCTTAAGAAAGTAAAGGTTAGCAACATGGAGGCAATTAAGGCAGGGGCAGATATGCTTGGAGATATTATTACACAAATGGTATCTAGTGCATATTATGAAAAGAACAGCGACATTGCTATGCATAAGCTAGACGAAGTGGAAGCTTGCTTTAACGAAATCTTTTCTACAGTTTCTAATCTATCACAGATTGAACGTAACCAAAAGATTCTTGCATTAAATGCATCCATTGAAGCTGCAAGAGCTGGTGAGCATGGTAGAGGCTTTGCTATCGTTGCCAAAAAGGTAGAAACCTTAGCTTCTGATATTGGTAACTATAATAGTGAGATTACAGGAAAGCTTAATAAGCTAGCAGAACTAATGAAGCAAATCACACAAGGAAAATAAAAGGTATAAAATGGCATAAGAAAAAAGGGTGACTACAATGTGGTTACCCTTTTTCTTATGCGTTATTATTTAGAAGTCTTTGTCTTGGAGGCCTTTACCATAGCTGTTACCAGGGTTGGATATTTCCAAGAATAATCCTTTGTTTTTTTGTTTAATTGTCTATTTAGTAATTGATAATTGCCACCATCATCCCAGACGAAGCAAGTAATACCTACCTTTTTCGCTTCTGTTACATAAGTCTTAGAGGAAGCAATTCGTTGCTTCAGTGGAGTGGAGGTAGTGGTACCAAATTCACTAATAATAATAGGGATTTTGTATTTGGTACTATATCCCTTTAGCGTTTTCATTAAAGTAGGAATTTGCTTTGTATCAGTCATATAATTGTGAACATCTAAGATTAATTTATCTGTGGCAGTATCTGTAAATGATTTATAAAATAGGTTTTCTACCTGACAGCTATCGGTAGAAGCACCCCAAGTACTAAGGATAAGATAACGATTCTTATTTTTACCCCCCGTTTTTCTTACCGTATTAATAAAGGCCTGATCTAAGTCATGTACCACTCTAAAATCCTTCCAAGCTGTGTTCCAGTCCCAGTTTAGATTAGAATTTACTATTTCATTGGTGGCTTCAAATAATAATTTTTCATCATAATCTTTAAAATAAGTAGCAATTTGTTTCCAAAGATTTAAAAAGTTTTTCTGGTCTTTCTTTTTGCTATCTGTATCTGCAAAAATCCAATGATATTGAGCATCCATTCCCGCGTCGTGGTGAATGTTAATAATTACATATAAGTTATTATCAAGGCCATAATTTACTACCTGAGCTACACGCTTTAGCCATTTCTTATCAATGTTTCCCTTTTTATCAATATGGTTGTACCACGAAACAGGAACACGAATGGCTTTGAAGCCGCTTTTGGCAACCTTATCAATCATTTTCTTTGTAGTAACAGGATTACTCCAAAGGGTTTCCGTATCATAGGTATAGCCCTTTGTTTTGTTCATGGCATCTAAAGAATTCCCAAGATTCCAACCAATCCCCATATCTGCCACTACTGCAGCTGCAGTTTTTGGTACCTTTTTGGTAGTCTTGGTGGCTGCATTTATGCTTGAACTGCAAGAAAATACTAAGGACAAGGATAAAAATACAGCGAATACCTTTTTAAAAAGTGTAGGTTTTTTCGTCTTCATTGGCAGTCATCCTTTCTGGATATTTTTCTCTTACTTTGATTTTAGCTATTTTTGGTTGTATTTGCCAATTGTTCTTCTAAAAAACGGATGCGTTCGTCTTTCTTTATATTTTCTTCTTGCAACTTAACGATTTCCTCTTGGGATTGTTGTAGATTGTCTTTCAGTTCCTTGATTTGCTCTTCGCTCTGTTCTCGTCCAAAATCTTGCGCTGCAACCATATCCCGACGGTAGCGTTCTCTCGCTTCCATTTGCATTTGGGCTTTTTCATCTGCAGTGAGTTCTTTTAGAGTGACAATACTTTTCTTTATAGATTCATTTTTTTCTGCTAACATTTGAATCTCCTCCCATGTGGTTGCCTTGAAAAGGCTCGCCCAGTAGTAGAGTTCAGGCATTTCCTTTTCGTCCTCTAGGTTTCCAATTTGGTTTAATTGTAGCATATAGATACCAAATTTGTCACTATATTTATGGCCTGTTTGGGGGTTATATAAGAAGTAATTGGAGTAAAAAATGTGCGGAAAATCTTTAGGGGTAAAATCTAAAATACCAATATGTATTGTTTTTTTCACATTCTTGTAATCTTCTCCAGACTTTAATTGGTCAAACATACGACAAAGATAGGTAAGGGAACGTTCGGGCCAGTTTCCAAGATTTTCAACCTGCATTTCAAGGTTGATAATTTGTGATTTGTTTACTTCTACTTTGATATCGAGTATTACATTTTTATCATTCACCGTATCCCCTTCTTGAATAGGATTCGTAACGACAATATCGGTTATTTCTTCTGACTTCATAGATAGCATAGCACATAATAGTCCACGAAGTGCAGTTTCATTTCGTTGAAGAAATACCTTAAAGAAAAAATCATTGGTCAGCGTATAGGGGAGCTTTCCAGTAAAAGATTCGTTAGAAAAATGGGTACTTGTTACGTTTTGTTGTGTGTTGTCTGCCATAGGCAAAACTCCTTTCTTTTGTGTTTTTATACTTTAAACCATTTTTGAAATATTTGGCGATATGCCAGATAGGATTTAGAATAGTAAAAGAAGAATTCTTTTACCTTATATTATTATACAAAAAAGAATAAAACTTACAAGGAAAAAAGAATAAAGTTTTTATAAAATATAATATAAAAACTTTATTCTTTTGGTGAATAGGGTAAAAGTCATAATGTTAGTGCTGGAAATGTTTTATTAATTCATCAATAAGTTGCAATTCTTCATCAGTGCACTTTTCAAGATTGTGACTCACCATGTGAAGAAGTGATGGATTCTGAATATTGGGCGTAAAAAATTCTAGAGGTGTAATGTCAAAGTAATCACAAATTTCTAAAAAAGCTTGCATTGATGGGAGTGTACGACCAGATGAAATAGATTGAATATAACCAGCAGAACGGCCTAAATCTAAGCTTAATTGATATTCAGATAAATTGCTTTTTAATCGTAATTCTTCTATTCTTGCTCTGATATATTTTTCCATAAATGTCCCCATTCTAGTTTCAATTTTAGTTTTAAATAAAGCTCGGTCTATTTGTATTTTATAGTCTTACTAAAATACTATACATTAATAATTGTAACTGATTCTTATGTTTTGGTTGATAATATAAATATTGATTATTTGAGGAAAATATCATATATTTATATTTAAAATATCAAAATGAATATTTAGAGAAAGGGATATTGAAGAATGGATATAAACAGTATATTATTAAACTACTTAGAGAGGGGGAAAGAGATGTATAGAATTGCAATTTGTGATGATGAAAAAAATACATGTAATCAATTAGAAACCTATATAAAGCAATATATGAAATTACATTACATTAGAGAAGAAATACTCATATTTTACGAGGGTGAAACATTATGTGATTATTTAAAAAAAGGAAATGTTGTCAATTTGGTTTTTTTAGATATCGAGTTGCCTAAAATTAGTGGAGTTGAGGTCGGGAAATATGTAAGAGATGTGCTTAAAGATGAGATAACGGATATTATATACATATCATCAAAAACAAATTATGCGTTGGAGTTGTTTAAGTGTAGACCTTTGGATTTTATTATTAAACCGCTATCTAATGAAAAGATTGATAAGATTTTAGATGTTGTAATAAGAAGAAATGGCATAAAAAGTAAAACTTTTGAATTTCAAAGCGAGGGAATTATACAAAAAGTATCACTACAAGAGATTATATATTTTAGAAGTGATAATAAAAAAATTCATATTTCATTGTGTTCTGGCGAAGAAAAAATATTTAACGGAAAATTATCAGATGTAATGAAACGCATTACTGATTCTTTCTTTTTACAAATACATAAATCATTTTTTATTAATTGTGATTATGTGTTAGAGTATAGTTCGGAATGGGTAAGAATGGTGAATCAGGAAGTTCTAAGTATATCAAAAGCACATAGAAAGGAAGTTAATATTGCATTATTACAACATGAAATGCAATAAATGGGGATATGGAAAGAATATTATTAGGTGTTGTAGCAAATTGTTTGAGGACTTATGCTATCTTTCGGTTTGTGAGATTACTATTACCCTCAAAAATAAAAAATAAATTATTAAGTATAGTGGTATATACTCTATTTATAATATTGACAAGTGGTGGATATTATTTGTTCCATACTTGGTATATTAATATTTTTACAAATATATTAGGTCTTATATTTATTGTGTTAATGTATCAAAAAAATTTTTTTAAAGATGTTCTTACGATTATGTGCATTTATTCAGTAAATATAGTGATTGAAAGTTTAGTTTTTTCTGTTGTAGGTATGTATGAGCGAAGTGCAGCTATAACAGAGTCGGTGAATGAATGTATTACTAGTATTGGGATATTGATATTTGTTGTTGTTTTAGAAAAAACAAAGGCTGTAAAGCAAAAGGAATTTAAACTTACTGTTTCGTTATGGTTTGGTTTAATTAGTGTACCTATTATTAGTATTA
>JAFPBJ010000011.1 GCA_017390525.1 Lachnospiraceae bacterium
AAAACCTGAAGAAATATTAACAGCAATGATGACCTTTTCTGCTAGATTACGCCAGCAAGGGCTTTCTTTTACCAAACAAGAATCCAACCTAATGATTGAGATTATGACAGAATCAATGCCGGAGGAAGAAAAGCAAAAGGTAAGATTGATTAAAAGTTTATTATCCTAAAAAAGAGGCACTACAAAGTGCCTCCTGTTTTTTCTATTTTACAACAATATTTACAATTCTCCCTGGAACATAGATTTCTTTTACAATGTTTCCTTCTATTTTATCTGCTAAAACCTCTTTAGCTTTTGCTAACACATCTTCCTTGCTTGCATCTGCTGCAACACTTAGCGTTGCTTTGATTTTACCATTTACTTGAAGAGCAATTTCTACTTCATCATCCTTCATTTCATTTTCATCATAGGTTGGCCAAGCTTCTTTGAATACGCTTTCTGTACCACCTAAGATTTCATGTAATTCTTCTGCAATGTGAGGTGCAAATGGTGCTAATAATACAGTAAATGTTTTTAATGTTTCAAGATCAATGCCACCTTCTTTTTTGGCTAGCTCAATGAATTTATTATTATATTCCATAAATCCACTAATTACTGTATTTAAGCTAAAGCTTTCTAATCTAGTAGTAATATCATATACCATTTTGTGACGAAGCTTAATCATTTCTTTTGTAGCAGCAACGTTTTTCTCTTTGCTATCTTGTACTAGGTTCCATAAACGATTTAAGAAACGATATACACCGTCAATGCCTCTATCATCCCATTCAGAATCTAGCTCTGGTGGTCCAACGAATAATTCGTAAATTCTTAACGCATCACAACCATAATCTCTTACTAAATCATCAGGTGAAATAACATTTCCTTTTGATTTACTCATTTTGATTCCATTTTTACCAGTAATCATACCTTGGTTAAATAATTTTACAAATGGCTCCTCAAAATCAACTACTCCAATATCATATAAGAACTTGGTATAAAATCTTGAATACAATAAGTGAAGTACAGCATGCTCTACACCACCGATATACATATCAACAGGTAAATAATCATGTGCTTTTTGCTTATCTACTAATTGTTCACTATTTTTATTATCTACATATCTTAAGAAATACCAAGAAGAGCCTGCCCATTGTGGCATAGTATTGGTTTCTCTTTTTGCTGGCTTACCGCAGCATGGACAAGTAGTATTTACCCATTCTTCTATATCTGCAAGTGGTGATTCCCCTGTTCCTGTTGGTTGATAGCTTTCTACCTCTGGTAAAAGTAATGGTAATTCCTCTTCTGGAACTGGTACAGCACCACAATCAGGACAGTGTACAATTGGTATTGGTTCACCCCAATAACGTTGTCTACTAAATACCCAATCTCTTAATTTATAGTTAACAGTTTTTTTACCAATGCCCATTTTTTCAATTAATTCTGGTGCTTCTTCTTTTAATTTAGCAGAATCTTTTCCATTCCAATCTCCAGAATTAATTACAATACCAGCATCCTCATATGCTTCTGTTAATTCTTTTTCTGTTCCATCCTCTGAAATAACCTGTACAATTGGAATATTAAATTTGGTAGCAAAGTCGAAGTCTCGACTATCATGAGCAGGTACACACATAATTGCTCCAGTACCATAATCAGCTAATACATAATCAGATAACCAAATTGGAATCTTTTTGTTATTAATTGGATTAATTGCATAACTTCCAGTAAATACACCTGTTTTTTCTTTGTCTTGCATACGATCTACAGAAGATTTTAAGGAAGCTTGATAAATGTAATCCTCTACTGCTTGTTTTGTTTCTTCTGTTGCAAGGGCTTTTGCCATTTCATGCTCTGGTGCAAGTACCATAAAGGTAGCTCCGTGTAATGTATCTGGTCTAGTAGTGTATACAGTGATTGTATCCTCTTTTCCATCTACTTTAAAATTAACCTCTGCGCCATAGCTTTTGCCAATCCAGTCAGCTTGCATTTTCTTTACTTTTTCTGGCCAATCAAGCTTATCTAAATCATCTAGTAAACGGTCTGCATATTTGGTAATCTTAAGCATCCATTGTTTTAAATTTTTCTTAGTAACTGGAGCTCCACAGCGTTCACAAGCACCATTTACTACTTCTTCGTTAGCAAGACCTGTTTTACAAGAAGGACACCAGTTAATTGGCATTTCTTTTTGGTATGCTAA
>JAFPBJ010000131.1 GCA_017390525.1 Lachnospiraceae bacterium
AAGGTGCTTCCATGTAATCTTAATATTGCCCTTGAGTGGTATCGTAAGCTAGATAACAAGGGCAATCCAGTAGGAAAGTCTGGAATCAATCGTATTGAAGCCATGCTTAGCAATAAGGATTATTTGGAAAAGAGAGCCCTTGAGGAGCAATTAGATAGCATTGCAAGACAAAGAGAATTAGATAAAGTAAAAACCTGCTATAATGTGGAGCCAATTACTCAATTTACCTATGAGCTAAAGGAAAATAAAGTAGACAATTATGTAATGCAATTTCCAATTGGATTTAAGGGATTTTTTGATGAAGAAATTGACCAACCATATTTTTCTAAGGCAGGAGAGGAAAATGCATATCGCTTTTATGTAGATTATGTGTGCGTTCCAAGTGAATCGCCTAGAACCATTGAAAGCTACTTACTATATCAAAATGATTATTGCATTGATCCAACTAGTATTAAGCCATATGTGACTCAATATATGGATGGTATTTTTGCTAGCTATGTGGGAGAGGAAAAGCAGGAGGTATTAACCTTTGCCTTTGCAAAGCAAAATCGTTATGTAGGAGTAAAATGTGTTAGTTATAATAAATCTGCTTCTAATACCTTTAGAGAGGTTACCTATACAGTAGTCAATTCCATTTGTTGCTTACCAATTGAAGAAAATCAGCCAGATAGCAATAACAGAATTGAGAAGCAATACTATAACGACGCAGTATATTTTTATAATATTGGAGATATTCCTTTGGCGCTTGAGTATGCCAAAACAGGTAAACAGCTAGGCTCTACTGATTGTAGCTCGCTGATTATGGAGATTTATTGCGATACGGATACTTCATATCACGACTTTAATATGGCAGTAAAATATGGTGGAGAATTATTTGCAGTAGAACCAAGTGCTATGCTAGCCTTCCAGCTTGGAAGTATAAATGAAACACAGCTACATAATTTAGAACGAGCTAAGGAATGGTATGAAAAGGCTCACGAGCTTGGTCATGATGCAGCAGCCTTTTATTTAGGACGTTGTTATTACTATGGACTAGGAAAAAATATGAGAGATGGCAAGAAGGCTCTTACTTATTTTAAAGAGGCAATGGCGAATGGTGTGAAGGACGCAGCCATTTATATTGAAGATATTGAAAGAATCGGTAACCAAGATTTACAAGAATATATATCAGAGCTTGAAAGAGTTACCTTCGAGGAGAATAATAAGGATACTGCTTATCAGATTGCTAGATATAAGAAGAATCAAATCTTTTATTTAGCAGATGAAGGAGAAGTAGAAGAAGCCTATATGCTTGCTATTCGATTAAAAAGTGCAGAGGCAGCCTATGAGCTTGCCACTGATTATAAGAATCGTGAGAATGCCTCTATGCAAGAGCTAGATAAGGCGAAGAAGTTAATTGTGACTGCCTACGATTTAGGCTATCAAGACCTTAGCCAAACTGAGCTATACGATATTATGGTGGAAAAGGAAAAGGCAGGCATACCTGATTCAGGAAGAAAAGAATTTTATAAAAAGCTTGCAATGCAAGGCTATATGCCAGCCATTGAAAAGCTAATTAAGGATAGTGGACAGCTTACTGACGAGCTTATGGAGATTTATAAAACTGTAGTTGATAAGGTAAAAGCAGGAAATAAGGATGCTCTAAAGGTAATGAGATGCTTTGAGAGAACCTATAAAGAATTAGTGAAGAAGGAAGAAAATCATTTCTTACAAAAGAATAGAATTTCCAATTCTTACTTTAGCATTGAGGTGCCACCTTATTATCCAGTAGAGAAGTCAGAAGAGGGTGGAATCATTAAGCTTCCAGATTACCAGGTAGAATTTTTCGTATCAGAGCCACCAATTGAAATTAAGTCAGAGGATGATTTAGTAAAGGTATTCGGTATGATGACAGAGCTTGGCAAAAGTGATGAACACTTTGAGCGAATTATTATTAACGGAAGCTTATTTGGTGTTTCAATGATTACCCAAGAGGATAATAAATACCTATTACAGCTATTGTTTATGGGTGAGAAAAATCAATATATGTTTAAGACTGAATCAAAGGATAAGACATTCTTAGAAAAGGCACGAACTGAAATTAGAGAAATTGCAGAGACAATTCAAGAAACAGGAACTGCTTATATGGGAAATGGCGAAAAAGTAGGAACAGGAATACAAACATACTAAAGATGAAAAAGAAAAAGTGTCATTTCATGGCACTTTTTTGTCTTTCTATAAATGGAGAACATTATGTTTACAATTTTAATTGATAGCCAAAAACAGATACCTATATATCAACAAATATATGAGTATATTAAGGAAGAAATCAAAAATGGAAATTTAGTTTATCAGGATAAGCTCCCTTCTTCTAGAGGGCTTGCTAGTCATATTGCAGTGAGCAGAAATACAGTAGACCTTGCATATTCCCAATTGGTTTCGGAAGGGTATATAGAAGCTAGACCAAAAAGTGGATATTATGTTTGCGATATGAGTCAGCTTGTGGATATTAAAACCCATCCAGTGGACACAGTATTAGAAAAAGAAGAAAAGAAGCAGCAATATGAGTACGATTTTTCCTTTCAAGGGGTGGATATGAATTACTTCCCTTATAATCGATGGAGAAAGCTGTTAAAAGAGGTTATGATTAACGATAATAGTGATTTGTTCCAAATAGGACATAGGCAAGGGGATTTTGAATTTCGAAGAGCCATTAAAGAATATCTTCATCAATCAAGGGGTGTCAATTGTTCAGAAAATCAGATTATGATAGGAGCAGGTAGTGATTATTTATTGATGCTTTTATCAAGAATCCTAGGAACCAATCATAAGATTGCTATGGAAAATCCCACCTATTTATCCTCCTATCGCACCTTAAAGGAGTTAGGCTTTGAGATTCAACCTATTGAGGTAAAGGAAAAGGGAATGGATATCAAGCAGCTAGAGGAGTCAGATGCTAGTCTAGCTTATGTAACCCCTTCCCATCAATTTCCAACAGGAACGGTAATGCCTATTAGTAGAAGAATACAGCTACTTTCCTGGGCAAGAAAAGGGGAAAATCGCTATATTATTGAAGATGACTACGATAGTGAATTTCGCTATTTAGGAAAACCTATTCCAGCACTACAAAACAATGACACAGAGGGAAAGGTAATTTATATTGGTACATTTTCCAAGGCAATTGCCCCTGCCATTCGTATTAGCTATATGGTAGTGCCAAAGGAGCTTATGAAAAAAGCAAAGGCTACCTTATCCTGCTATTCCTGTACCGTTTCTAGAATTGACCAGGCAGTGCTGGGTCGTTTTTTACAGGAAGGATATTTTGAACGCCATATTAATAAAATGCGTAAGATTTACAAAACTAAGCACGACAGGCTAGTGAAGGCATTGGCAATCTTTGGGGATGACATAAGAATTTTAGGGGAAAGTGCAGGTCTTCATTTGGTAATAGAATTGAAAACTCAAATCAATGAAAAGCGCTTTGAAGAGGAATGTGAGAAGGGAAGCATTAAAATTACTGCCATGAAGGAGTTTTTTATTGAGCCAGTAAAGCAGGAAAGTAGTAAATATTTACTAGGCTTTGCAAGATTAAGAGAGGATAAAATTGAAGAAGCAGTGGAAAAGCTTTATCGCGCGTGTTATACTTGTGTATAACAACAAAAAAGGAGAAAAACTATGTCAGATAAAAGAAACGATGAAGAACAAAAGGAATTAAATTCAGTAGAAATAGAGGATACAGAGGAAGAGGATGAATACGAAAGCTTTTGCTATTTGTGTAGACGTCCAGAAAGTCAGACAGGAAAATTAATTCATTTACCAAATAATATTAATATTTGCCCTGAATGTATGCAAAAAACCTTTGATGGTTTAAATACAGGCAGTATTCAATTTATGGACTTTAACAACTTCGATATGGATGCAATGAAAGTGTTTGATGAAGTACCAAAGGCTCAGAAGCTGAAGAAGAAAAAGAAAAAACAAGAGAAGGTGGAGGAATTAGATTTAAAATCTCTACCAGCTCCTCACAAAATTAAGGAACAGCTAGACGAATATGTAATTGGACAAGAACATGCCAAAAAGGTTATTTCAGTGGCAGTTTATAACCATTACAAACGTGTGGCAACCAAAACCATGGACGATATTGAAATCGATAAATCCAACATGCTTATGATTGGACCAACTGGATGTGGAAAGACTTACCTTGTAAAAACCTTAGCAAGATTACTAAATGTGCCTCTTGCCATTACAGATGCCACTGCCTTAACAGAGGCAGGCTACATAGGTGATGACGTAGAAAGCGTATTATCTAAGCTACTTGCAGCAGCAGATAATGATGTAGAGAGAGCAGAGCGAGGAATCGTTTTCATTGATGAAATTGATAAAATTGCTAAGAAACGAAATACTAATAGTCGTGATGTAAGTGGGGAATCTGTACAACAGGGGATGCTTAAGCTACTAGAAGGTGCTGAGGTTGAGGTGCCAGTGGGAGCGACAAGTAAAAATGCTATGGTGCCACTTACTACCATAAATACCAAGAATATTTTATTCATTTGTGGTGGAGCCTTCCCAGAGCTTGATAAAATCATTAAAAACAGACTAAATACTCAGGCTTCTATTGGATTCAAGGCAGACCTTAAGGATAAATATGATGACAGAGATGATTTATTAGATGAGGTTACCATTGAGGATCTAAGAGAATTTGGTATGATACCTGAATTTATTGGACGTTTACCAGTTATTTTCTCTTTATCCCCACTTAAGAAGGAAAGCTTAATAAAGATTTTAAAAGAGCCTAAAAATGCAATTTTAAAACAGTATGAAAAATTATTAGAGCTAGATGAGGTAAAATTACAATTTGATGATAGTGCCTTAGAAGCTATTGCAGAAAAAGCCTTAGAGAGAAAAACAGGAGCTAGAGCATTAAGAGCTATTATTGAGGAATTTATGCTAGATATTATGTATGAAATTCCAAAAGATGATAATATTGGAACTGTTACCATTACAGGAGATTATATTAACAAAAAGGGTGCTCCGATTATTACAGTAAGACAATAGAACAATACTATATTTGCCGCATATACTAAAAAAAAGTGTATGCGGTATTTTTATGGATTGCAGGGAAATGATATTGAGTAATGAATATGCAGATTTCATTTTTAATAACGTAGATGCCATATTAGATCAAGAGGAATATAATCTACAATGTGTGGAATTGGCAGGGTATCGCTATGGAATTGGTCATTACCGATTAGAAAATCAAAGGCTAGATTATGGGAGATTTCCATACAATATTATGCCCAAGGTATATGGGTTAATGGATCAGACTAGCTTAGAGGAAACAGGGGTAATTAAAATTCAAAGACAACCCTATCTGTCCTTAAGGGGACAAGGCGTGATGATTGGGTTTGTTGATACAGGAATTCAGTATGAGAATCCTATTTTTCAAAATGAAGATGGTACGACAAAAATTTTTTCCATTTGGGATCAGACTCTTCAAACTGGAAGTCCACCTAATGGCTTTTTGTATGGAAGAGAATATACCAGTGAGGAAATCAATGAAGCCCTACAATCCGATGTACCAAGAGAGCTAGTGGAAACCACAGACGAGCTTGGACACGGAACCTTTTTAGCAGGAATTAGTGCAGGTAAGGAAAATATATCAGAGGATTTTATTGGAGTGGCACCTGATGCTCAGCTTGTTGTAGTAAAATTAAAGCCTATGAAGGAGAATTTAAGGGACTTTTATAAAATATCAAAGGATGCAGTGGGCTTTCAGGAAAATGATATTATGATGGGGGTAAAGTATCTTACCACCAAAGCAAGGGAAGCAGGAAAGCCTTTGGTGATTTGCATTGGTGTGGGAACGAATCAGGGGGGACATAATGGAGAAGGAAATCTTTCTCAGCTATTAAATGATTTATCTACCTATGTGGGAAATTGCGTGGTGATTGCAGGAGGAAATGAGGGGAATGCAGGAAAGCATTTTTTCATGGAGGAGGAAAATAAAGAGGAGTATGAAACGGTAGAAATTAATGTGGGAGACAATGAAAGTGGCTTTTTAATGGAGCTTTGGGGGAATAATCCCAATACCTATTCTATTGCGATTGAGTCCCCCTCTGGAAAATTATATCCAAGAATTCCTGTGCAAACCACTAGTACGGTGGAGGCGAATTTTGTATTAGATGGAACGAAGGTGTTTGTAAATTACGGCTTTGTGGAGGCGCAAACAGGGAATCAATTTATTGCCTTAAGGTTTCAGACGCCAGCAAGGGGAATTTGGAGGTTGCGAGTTTATTCTACGGATACCTTTGAACGGTCCTTTCATATTTGGCTTCCTATTACGAATTTTGTATCAGAGGATACCTTTTTTATTCGCTCAGAACCTAATGTAACCATTACTGAGCCGGGAAATGCCAGAGGTCCCATTACAGTGGGGGCGTATAATCATTATAATAACAGTGTTTGGCTACATTCTAGTCGTGGCTTTACCAGAGCTGGGGTAGTGAAACCAGAAATCGTTGCACCTGGAGTGCAAGTGTATGGACCTCTTCTAAATGAGCAATTTAGCTATCAATCAGGTAGTAGCTATAGTGCTGCCTTTGTGGCTGGAATGTGTGCAATGATGCTAGAATGGGGGATTGTAAAAGGAAATGATGTGTCGCTAGATACTATTTTAATTAAAAATAGTTTGATTCGTAGTGCGACGAGACAATCTAATATTAATTATCCCAACGAAAGCTTTGGATATGGAATTGTAAATATATTTCAAAGCTTTCAGCAGCTAGTGTAAAAAATTTATATATAAAAAATGTATAAAATTGAAAGCAACCTCAAATAATAGCTGTGAAAGGTAAGTGCGAAACACAGTGTACTTTTTTAGAATTGCACAAAATATACAATCCAACGCAGGCACGCTCGCGTTACTCGTCGCTCGTAGCAGTGCATACTATGCTAAAATACAGCATATAAACACTGACGGCGACAAAGTACCTGCTTATGGAAATGTACATTTTGTACAATAAAAAAGTTTGTGAGTGTTTCGCTAGTACCCAAAAGCTATTGTTCTTCGAACAAACTTATGATGCACAAAAAACGTGTGCAAGAAGGAGGAATTTTATGAAAAGAAAAAATTTACTACTTTTATTTGTGGTTGCTATGTTGGTGATTGCTAGTACCTTTACAGGGTGCGGAAATGTAGATGGAACCAACGATGGCAATACAAATGGTCAGGAAAATACTACCAACGATAACAACGGTGGAAATGGAACTGACAATACGGGAACAGATACCAATAATAACAATGGTGGCACTACGAATCAAAACGGTAACACAACTGGTGACAATTCTTTAATGCAAGATGCTGCAAATGGTGTAGGAGATGCAGCCAATGCAGTAGGTGATACCATTAAGGATGTGGCAAATGGGTTTAATAATTATGAGGATGCTTCAGCGTATTTTATGAAGCAAATGGGTGGCAATAATCAAAATGCCACCTATGAGCTTCGTAATGAAAATCGTAATCTAATGGAGTATGATACAGGGAAGCAAGGGTATCGTTTTCAATTACACGATACCTCTACCAATAAGGCTATGGGTGAATATTATGTAGATGCCACTACAGGAAAAATCTATACAAAAGATAAAAAAACCAATGCAATACAAGAGTATAGTGTAACAAACCAAAATCCATAAGAAGAAAGAAGGCAGTTTGCAAAAGGCAGATTGCCTCTTTTCAATATGTAATAATGTGATATACTATTATTAAACATTCATTGCGAACAAGGTACAACTAATATAATTTCTTGAAGCGTTTCGCATGTATAAATAAATTGTGGTTAGGAAGGAATGAAGAATTCATATGAAAAGAGATAACGCGTGGCTTTCTTATAATGAGCAGGAAAAAAAGAAGGTTATGGACCTAAGTAAAGAATATATTAATTTTATTTCTGATTGTAAGACTGAGAGAGAATGTGTGGCGGAAGCGGTGATACAAGCCAAAGAAGCGGGCTATAGAGATATGAATGAGTACATAGAAGGGAAAAAAACAATTCAAGCAGGGGATAAGTTATATGCTGTGAATATGGATAAAACCATTGCTTTATTTCATATTGGAACAAAGGATATAGAGCAGGGAATGAATATTCTAGGAGCTCATATTGACTCTCCAAGACTTGATTTAAAGCAAAATCCCTTATATGAAGAAGGGGAGCAAGCCCTATTAGAAACCCATTATTATGGCGGAATTAAGAAATATCAATGGGTAACCTTACCTCTTGCCATTCACGGAGTAGTGGTAAAAAAGGATGGTACTAAAATAAATGTATCTATTGGAGAAAAGGAAGGGGAGCCAGTTTTTTGTATTACAGATTTGTTAGTGCATTTGGCAAAAAAACAATTAGATAAAAAAGGGACAGAGCTAGTAGAGGGTGAGGACTTAAATGTACTTGTGGGAAGTATGCCAGTAAACACTGAAGAAAAGCAAGCCATTAAAGAAAATGTGCTTACTCTTATTAAGGAACAATATGGCTTTGAGGAAGAAGACTTTTTGTCTGCTGAACTAGAGGTAGTGCCAGCAGGTAGAGCCAGAGATTGCGGTATTGATAAAAGCATGGTCATAGGCTATGGTCAAGACGATAGAGTCTGTGCATTTACCTCTCTAAAGGCAATGCTTCAAACAGAAACCAAGGAAAAAACCTCAGTATGCCTTTTGGTGGATAAGGAAGAGATTGGAAGCGTAGGAGCAACAGGAATGCAGTCGAGATTTTTCGAAAATACAGTTGCAGAGCTTATTGCTTTACAAGGAGAGTATAGTGAGTTAAAATTAAAACGAGCACTTAAGAATTCTCATATGCTTTCTTCTGATGTAAGTGCTGCCTTTGATCCTAATTATGCAGCAGTTATGGAGAAGAAAAATTCTGCTTATTTAGGAAAAGGAATCGTACTAAATAAATATACAGGAGCAAGAGGAAAGTCAGGGTGCAATGATGCCAACCCAGAATATATCGCCAGCCTTAGAAATATTTTTGACAAGGAAAAGGTATCCTTTCAAACAGCAGAGCTTGGAAAGGTGGACCAGGGTGGTGGCGGAACTATTGCCTATATTTTAGCAGAGTATAATATGCAGGTCATCGACTGTGGTGTAGCAGTGCTTAATATGCATGCCCCATGGGAGGTTACCAGCAAGGCAGATATATATGAAACCTACAAAGGATATCAAGCATTTTTAAATCATAATGTGTAGAAAGGCTGAAGGATTATGTTTAAAAAAGAAAATCGTCTTTCAGAGCTAGACCAGCGATTAGAGGAAGCTCGGAATTTATTAAACGATATGAAGTCGTTAAAATCAGAAATGGCACATACATACCGAAAAAGTATTAAGCGTTTAGAATCCAATGTGGAGGACATGAAGGACAAAATCTATTTTAACAATGAAAAAATAGATTCCGTTTACAAGGACATGGATGGATATTTACGAGATTGGAGCAAAATGATTAGTGAATTATCCAGTAAGCATGCGGAAATGGTAATGGCACTTCGAATTCATATGGAGGAAGAACTAAATCAACAACAAGAGCAAATTAATGAGTTAAGAAGAGCAGTGGGACTTGAGGTCCCAAAAGAGGAAAAACAGTGATAAGTCGCTGGTTTTTTCATATAATAAAGTAAAATAGTTGTAGGGTAACCGATGCAATGAATGAAAAGAATTGGAGTTTCACACGCAAATTAGTTTATAAAGGAATGCTTTTTTTGTTTTTATCCTTTATGTTGGGAGGACTTGTGAAATTAGCAAGAGACAATGTAGCAGTCGTTACCAGCGAGAATGTAAAATATAAAAATCTTCCGATTTACTGTGTAGAAACAGACAAAAAACAAATTAGCCTTACCTTTGATGCGGCTTGGGGAGACGAGGATTTGGACGATATCTTAGCTACCTTAGAGGAGTATGATGCCAAGGCAACCTTTTTTGTAACTGGGGATTGGGCAGCTAGATTTCCAGAGGCAATCAAAAAGATTCATAAGGCAGGTCACGATTTGGGAAATCACGGAGACAACCATAAGCATATGAGCCAGCTTTCCAAAGAGGAAAATAAAAAGGAAATAAAAGGCTGTCATGACAAAATTAAAGCCCTTACCAATCATGACATGATTTTATTTCGCGCCCCATATGGGGATTATAACGAATCCCTAGTGGAAACAGCCAAGGAATGTAATTACTATACCATTCAGTGGGATGTGGATAGCCTAGACTGGAAGGATTACGGAGAAGTTTCCATTGTAAAAACAGTGCTAGAGCACAAGCATTTAGGGAATGGCTCTATTATTTTGCTCCATAATGGTGCTACCTACACAAGAAATGCCCTTCCTACTCTTTTAAAAGGACTAAAGGAAGCAGGCTATGAAATGGTACCCGTTTCCAAGCTAATTTATA
>JAFPBJ010000132.1 GCA_017390525.1 Lachnospiraceae bacterium
AGTACATGGGTAAAATCTAGACTATTCCACTGTATTCCTTCCTTTTCTAATAATACTTGTAAATCACATTCTCTTAAGCCCTGTCTAGAAACTGCAAGATATTCTGCCATTCTTTGCACTAGTTCTGAATTTACTCTCTTTCCAGTTTCCTGTATTAATAATTTGCTCATTTCTTCTAAATGTTGTGGTGCCTGTTTTACAAGTTCAACCTGATATTGAGTGATTGCTGCCATATCATTTCCATATTCTGCAATCACATCAAAATCCTGCTTATCCATCATAACTAGTCGTTGAATCAATAAACCTAAATATAGTGGATTGTCTGCACCCTCTTTTTTTATTATTTCCTCTATTACAGCTTGATTAAGTTCCTTCCTCTGATAAGACAAAATTCCTGTTAGAACTTCCATTTGTTCCTCTCTCGTCATATCACCAATTAAAATACAATCCCCCTTATAATTTTTCTTATTAAAATCCTTATGACAGGATAAAAGATAATAAATCTTTTTCTGTTTGAAAACAGGGAGAAAATAAAATTGTTCTGCTAACTCATCCAAACTTAATTTGTCTACCTCATCTACTGCTAGAAGAAGTGGTGGTAACTCTTCTTTTGTACCATACATGCAAAGTACATCTCGCAATCTCTCCTTCCAATCCTCTTGTGATTTATTAACAGATTTTTTTTGAAGAGACGTGACAAATTTCTCTTTCCCTTTGTATGCCACCTCCTCAAAATGCTCTATTCCTAACAAATCTTCCACATAGTAGGTCCATTGTTTTATAATATCCATTACGGATACACTGTGACTAGACTGTCCACAAACAAACGGATAAACCTTCCATCCTTGCTGACGGTAATCTAACACCAATTTACTCCATAAGGTACTCTTGCCACTTCCCACCTCTCCTTCAATCAAAAGCATTCCCTTTGGATTTTCCAATATTTGCTTGCATTCTTCAAGTAACTTATTTCTCCCTCTAAACTTCTTCGCCTTCATATCTACGAATCCCCAATGGCGTTTCTCTTCTTTTTGATTTTCAGAAAGCTTCGCATTCTTCTGCCACTCCTGCTCTAATAGGATTTGTAACTGTTTTATTACAATTGTCGTAAAATGTTCTATTTGGGTAGGAACACCTTTTTCTTTATCCCACCCTAACTGATAGTAAAATAAACGTTCTCCTGCTAATTTACGGATACGATTTTTTAGTGCATTAAGCCTTTTTGCATACTCCTCACCTTCGCTTTGATAATCTTCATTTGCACCTAATATAGGTTCTCGAAACAAAAAGATAGAACGTTCTAACACCTCTGGATTATTTAATGCACCATACTCTATTTCTAACGCAGTAACACTCTTCTCTAGCTCCTCAAGCTGATAATTTTTTCGTTCAGCAACACTTTGTAATAATTCTGGCTTAGGAATCCAACCATAGCGTTCCCCTAAAATAATAATCATAAATGGCTTACACTTATCAATTTCGTCTAGACATACAGAAAGAACCTTTTCAGCTCCCTCCTCACTATCCAAATCACCAGTGTTCACACCCCATCGAAGATCACAAAATTCCACATCCTCTCCATATTTCTGCGCTATCCTCCTAAGCTCTGGTACTACTGTTGTATGTATAGCATCTCTCTCTGCCTGCATATCCCGAAATGTACTTGAGATAAATATCTTTTGCATATTTTATTCTCTCCTTTTTTGCATCCTATCACTCATGCATTTCATAATTCACATCTTCATCTATTAAGGCTAACATTACTTTTGCTATCTCAGGATCGAATTGGCTTCCCATTCCCTTTTCAATTTCCTTTCGCACTACCTCCTGCGGTAAAACATCTCGATAGCTTCGTTTTGAAGTCATAGCATCATATGCGTCAGCGACCCCAATAATTCTTGCAATCTTGGGAATTTCCTGTTGATTTTTCTTATCAGGATATCCTTTTCCATCATACCTCTCATGGTGATATCTAGCCCCAATAGAAATATCTGGTATTTCTGTTATTTCCTTTAAAATATTTGCACCAATGACAGGATGCGTTTTAATAATCTCATATTCTTCATCAGTAAGCTTACTAGGCTTATTAATAATCTCTACAGGAATACCAATTTTTCCTATATCGTGAAGAAGTGCTGCATATTGTAGCTGTTGCAAGGCTTCTCCCTTATAGCCCATCCGTTTTGCAAGCATAACAGAATACTTAGCAACTCTTGTAGAATGACCATTGGTGTATGAATCCTTTGCATCAATAGTATTGGCTAGAGCATGTACCATTTGAAGTGACAGCTTCTGTGCTCTTTCATAGTAATAAGCACGTTTATTTCCTTGCATAATCAACACAATAATGGTAATAGAAAGCACAAAAGAAACCATACCAATGAAAAATAAATTCGATACAAATTGTCCTACTAGATCAGAAATCACATTTTCCTTTGCCAAACTCTTTGCATTTTCTTGTACTAATACAATGGAATATCTAATAATATTAGAAAAGAACATCATTAAAATTCCAACAAAATAAAGGAGAATCGTTTCCCATTTTTGTAGCGTTCTGTCTCCCATTTGAGTTTCAAATTGATATCTCCAATTTTTTCCTTTTGCATAGAACCAAATTCCAAACAAACATATGACTCCATATGCCAGGAAGGGATATCTATAGTCATTCTCTTTTAATCCAAATATTCTACTAGCTAATAAGAAAATAGGTACAATAATTCCATTTACAATTCCCGTTATCGGAAGTGTCAAAAAACATCCAGTAATTTTGTGCTTTTTTCTAGCAAGAGAAATATTAAGTCCTATTAACACTACCAAACAAACCTGTGCTATATTATTTCCCAAAACAATGTTACATAGAAAAAGAAACAAAAGGGAATATAGATTAAAGTACCGTTGTTTTTTCCCTTCTAATCCCTTTTCTAAAAAAACATATCGGCGGCACATAGAAAGTGTAATAAATTGAATTACCAAATCAATAGATGAGCCTATGATTTCTAACATTGCTACCCCTCCTTCTAAGCGAAAGCATTTGATACTATTATACCTTACTTCATGATAGGGTGGCAACCAAAAAGCTTGCTCTAATTACACTTTTCTTTCGAAAGCATTCTTTTCATTTCTTCCCCTCTTTCAGTAGCTGCAAGACCGCCTTCCCCTGTTTCCTTTAAGGAAACATCCATTTTCTCTCCAATCTCTCTCATAGCATCAATCACCTGATCCACAGGAATAGCACTTTCAATTCCAGCCAGTGCCATATCAGCTGAAGTAAGCGCATTAACTGCTCCTAAAACATTTCTTTTTACGCAAGGTACCTCCACTAAACCTGCCACTGGATCACAAGCAAGCCCCAACAGTCCTTTAAGGGCAATAGCTGCTCCTTGTGCAATTTGATTTGGACTACCTCCTTTTAGATATACCAGTGCACCTGCTGCCATAGAAGAGGCAGAGCCAATTTCTGCCTGACAGCCTCCTGCTGCCCCAGCGATAAATGCCCTAGTTGCAATCACTTGTCCAATTCCTGCCGCTACATAAAGAGCTTCTATGATTTTTTCTTCTGTCACCTTTTTCTCCTGATATAAAGGCACAAGTACAGCTGGTAATACTCCACAAGAGCCTGCGGTGGGAGCTGCTACAATTCGTTTCATACAGGCATTAGATTCTCCCATTTGTAATGCCCTTACAACCACCTCTAATAAAAAAGTATCTCCATAGCCTTCTCCCTTTTCCTGATACTCTTTCATTTTTCCTCCGTCACCACCTACTAAACCACTAGCAGACTTTAGTGAGCTATCGTAATTCATAGAAGCCGAAAGCATTGCCTCCCATAAGTTTCTCATTTTTTCATAGGATTCCTCTTTGCTTACTCCTCTTTCTTTTCTATCATCCTCAATGATTACTTCATAAAAATTTTTATTTTGTTCTTCACATGCTGTAAGAATTTCTTGCATTGAATGATACGACATATCCTGTTCCTCCTACACATTTTCTGGATTAAAATAAGTCACCTTAAGCACTCCTTCTAAATGAGCAAGCCACTGTACAGATTCTTCTGGTACTGGCTGATCCGTTTCTAGTACCATAACTGCATACCCACCCTTTTTATCTCGATAAAGCTGCATATTAGCAATATTAACAGACTTATGAGAAAGCATAGAGGTTACCTCTGCAACATGCCCTGGCTGGTCAATATTATGCACAATCAAGGTAGGGTATTCTCCTGTAAAATTCACTGTAATATTATCAATTTTATGAACCATAATTCGTCCCCCACCTAAGGAGGCTGCTTGAATGTACAACTGATTGTCATGTGTTCCTGTTAGCTCTAAAAGGGCAGTATTGGGGTGGGCATCCTTTAAATGAATAGACTGAAAATGAACCTCCATCCCACTTTCCTTTGCAAGTAAAAAGGCATCTGGAATTCGCATATCATCTGGTTTCATTCCCATAAGCCCTGCAACTAACGCTTTATCCGTTCCATGACCTACACCTGTCGCTGCAAAAGAACCATGCAAAAAAATATTGGCTTTTACTGGAATTTCTCCTAAAAGCGTTTTACATACTAACCCAATTCTAACTGCACCAGCAGTATGAGAACTAGAGGGTCCCACCATAACTGGGCCTAAAATATCAAAAATGTTCACGGGACAATACCCTCCTTTTTTCTTTTAGTGTAACACAACTACTAGAAAGAAATCCTTTTCATTTTAAATTATTTTTTTATTATTTCTTTATAATTTTTTATCTTTCAACTTGATAGCTTGATAATCGTTTGCGAAACGCCCAAAAATTTATTTTAGTTGTATAAAATATACATATCCATAAGCAGGTACTTTGTACTCGTCGGCACTTATGCGTCGTATTTTGACGCATTATGTGTCCGCTACGAGGTACAACGTAGCGCGAGCGTGCCTGCGTTGGTTTGTATATTTTGTACAACTATAATAAACATAAACTGCGTTTCGCAATTACCTATGATAGCTTGATTGTAACTATGGTGGCTAAAGACAAAATAAAAGCAACCTTAAGATTGCTTTTATACTACTATCTATTACAATTTCAAATATTTTGTTATTGATAAAGCTCCTCTAGAGAAATTAAAATTCTATCATTTGCAGCTTCACAACAAAAGCCTGATTTTGATATAAAACCATACTTATAACAAGAAAGTCCTGTCTTATCTACTTGTGCTATTTCTTCTTGAATCATACTTTCTGTAATAGGTTCTTTCTTAAATTTTGCTTCATAGAAAATATAGCCTTTATCATCTAACGTAACCACGTCAAATTCTCCATTTCTTTTTGTCGCTGGATCATCATAATAATACTTCCCTATCTTCTCAAATATTTCTTCTGTTTTTCCAGCCTTGTTCATCCTAATCAGATATTGCTTGCATATATCCTCAAAAATTTTAGGTACATATTCTGTTTCAAAATCTTCATTAATATATTTATCATAAAAAACTTCTGCGTCCATAACATTCATTCTAGAAATATTTCTGAAAATATATTTGTAATAAAATAATGACAAATTATCTGATATAAAATAACCTGCCTTTTTTTTGTTATTTTCATCATTGATAGGGGCTTCTTTTTTTACAACATCCATTCTAATCAATTTATCAAGAACATCTATCAGTGTTGGTCCACTAGAAACATGTGATTGGTCAAGAATATCTTTATATTTCGAAAAGCCTTTTGCTAATGCTTCAAAGACTTCATTTGCATTTGTTATTTTTGATATTTCTGAACTTAAATACATAGAAACTTCATTTTCCAACCTAGCACCAGGTGACGCAATCAGATTAATTATATTTTCCCTTACACTCATGCTAGCATCTATTAACCTATTATAATAAGGCACACCACCAAATACACTGTACAATCTTACCTTATCCTCATCAGAAAAATCCTTATAAAACAATGATGATTCATAATAATCCATAGGCTTCAAATCAATTGTTACATCAATTCTTCCATATAAAGGATTTTGTTTTGATAAAAGTTCTTTCATGGTATCAACATAAGAACCACATATAATGAACTTCATATGTGATGTATCCTTGTATTGATCAATCACTGATTGAAGAATACTATCAAGACCCTTTACATTTTCACGCAAATATGGATATTCGTCAAAAACAAGTATAAGCGGAGCCTCTTCTGATTTTTTAAACAAAAAATGAAGAAGGTCTTCTATACTAGAAAATGAAGGTTTAGGGAAGTTAAAAAAGTCCCCTATTATTTCTGCAAGACTGTCTACATTATTTTGTTCTGAGGTCTGTTTACATTCATAATATATACTTTTTACATCAGTTTCCTTTAAAGACTGTTTAATCAATTCACTTTTCCCTATACGTCTTCTACCATATATAAGTGAAATCATCTGCTCCTCTTTTTTTATCATATTCAGTAAAGTCTTCTTCTGATTCTCACGTCCATAAAACATACTAATCTCCATTTCTGAGCAATGTCACAATATTTCCCTTTTAAACAAAGTATATCCATATTTTTTCTGTTTGTCAATTTTTATTCGGTCACCACCGACTCGGTTGTCACCGAATAAAAAACAACTCTTTTCTATTCTGATATTCTCTTAAGTTTCATACCAATTAGTGGCTAAAGACAAAATAAAAGCAACCTTAAGATTGCCTTAAGATTGCTTTTATCATTTTTTTATTGACGAATATCAAGCCAATATTGATCCATATCATCATCATCTGGCATTACACCACTGTTTATATTAAGAAGCATTTTATCTACATAATCCTCATCCACAAAATATCCAATATGATATACCTCTTCTTGCCCTGGTGCAAAGCCTTTTAAATATCCCCCTGCTCCCTCATCAGTTTCTCTAAAATACTGTGCCATACCATCTAATCGACAATCCTCTATGATTCTCGGTCTGTTATAACATGTATAATCTAACTGATACTCTCCATCCTTTTCCTTCATATAATCCATATTTAAACATATTAGCACATCATTTTTTCTCTCTTTTGTAATATTTTTTACTCTTAACTCTACTAAAACAAATCGCTGAGCCACCTCTTTTGTTTCCACTACTTTCTCCCTTGGTGATGTATAACCATTTCCTAATTCTACCCGTTCTCTTACATAAGCTTTTAAGGTTCCATCCTGTTCTGAGAACTCTAACCTTTTCTTCCAAATGTCAAGGCAATCGTTTACCCCTTTTCCATTTTCTTTCATAAGAGGTGTAATGTTATCTAACACTTCTACCTTTTGTACTTGATATTCCATACCATTATATTGCGCAGTTTGATTTTGTGAGATAAATCGATCCTTTGGTATTGTAATTGTAGGTTTTACTACTTCTTCGTCTACATTCTTATAATATAAATTATGCTGTAAATACTCCGACATAAGAATATATTGACTCTTCTCCTTCTGTTCACAAGGTTTAATAGTGATGTTCCTTGCATATTGTAGCAACGTATCTTTTTCGATACCTTCACCTGCATAAAACTGAAGCACATAACCCTCTTTTTCATAGAATACCACTACCCTTTGACCATATCCTGTTAAGTACTGACTTCCTTCTACTGTGTGTTGCTGCAAATAAACGCCCTTATTGCCATTTATATTAATATCCTCTTTTTCAGCTACATCCAGCACTAGGAATTTTTTTTCTACAGTTTGGTCAATCTGAATCAATTCCACATCAAAATTTTTTCCTTCTTCAAACCCATCCTTTTGACTAAAATAATACCCTCCATTTTCCTCATGCATTTCATAGGTATCTGGCAAATCATACTCCAATTTAACAGGTTGTACCTCTTTGCTTGGACTCATTGTACCAGAAACTTCCTTCTCCTTTTTTATTTGCATATCAACCTTATATTGATCCTGTTTCACATCCGTATAAAAATATTTTACTAATTTATTTGCTGTTACATAAGTAGCTGGAAGCATAATTGCCACTGCTACTGCTGCAGCTGCAATTTTTAATGTTTTCCACTTCCGTCCCTTATATTTGTCTTCTTTATTCACAAGCTGTTTCATTTCCTCTAACACTCTCCTTTTTAATTGTTCCTTTTCCTCAATAGACATTTCTTCTTCAAAGGAGATTGCTTCCATTTCTTTAATTTTTATTGTATGTAATCTTTTTTCTTTATCCACCATTTTCTGCTGTCTCTCCTTTTCCTTTCCATTTTCTTTTCTTGCCTTCCTTTGAACGATATAGAATTCCTTTAGATAAAAGCCTATCCTGCAGCTGCTTCTTTCCTCTACGAAGCCTGCTTTCTACATTGTCCTCTTTTAGCTTAAGATAACTTGCAATCTCTTTTACCTTATAAAAATAGAAATATCTTAGAATAAAAATAGTACGATTGGGTTCCTGCATTGCATCAATTACTTCGTGTACAATCCTTTCATTTTGTCTTCTAATAAATTCCTCCTCTACCGTACCAGTAATAGCTTCTACTAAAGCTTCCATTCCTTCTTCTTTTGCTACTTCAAGGCTAACGCATTGTTCCCTTTTATATTTTCTTAGATTGTCTAACGCACAATTTCTTGCAATTTGATACACATATGCCTTTAAGCTTTTTTTGATTTTACCTCCGCTAGAACAATGCTTCCATATACGAATAAAGCTTTCTTGTATCGCATCCTCTACCAAGCTTTGATCACAATCACGAAGAATATGACTACAGATTGTTTTTACTGCTGCTGCATATTCATCAATTATTTTGCATATTCCTTCCTCAGGTTGCTTTTTCAGCAACCAAAGTAATTCCTTTTCCTTATTTTCCATATTTTCTTCCCATTCTATCTTTCTTTTTCCTTTCTTGCATATTGACTTCACCCTTTCACATTGTATTTTCTTTGAAAGCGCTTTCATAATACAAGACGAAAGCCTTGATTTTTTTCCGTCAATTTTTTCAAAAAAATGGTAAGTAATCTCATAAACTACCTACCATTTTTCATCGCCTATTTACTTCTTTATTTTATTCGATCACCACCGACTCGGTTGTCACCGAATAAAAAGCAACTCTTTTCTTAAAACTTTTTCTTTTGAAGCTGATTCCACTGTCTATTTTCACACCAATATACCGTCATCTGTGTCACATCAAAAACCATAGATACCACTGTGGGACATACCTCCTGTGAAACAGCCTTTAGGATTTCAAAACAATCATTGACATCAAAGTCATCAGAAGCTCCATCTAGCATCTTTTGTGCTATATGATATCTATCTAAGCCCATCCAAGGATGCTTCAGAAAAGTTTCTTTTAGATAATAATTCAATTTTAATCAAAATATATTCTCCTTATCCTGTTTTTATATTAAGAAATAGATAATCCTAGTGCATATGCTTTCATCCATCACTATTCTTAACATCACCTTTGTCTTTAGCTCCTTTTACCAACACCCTCCCTACTACAAATTGATTGGCGATGATACCAAAGAAATTTGTCTAAATACACTTTTTTGTGTCACAGGTTTTGACATATATTTTGTTGCGACTTCATTAGAATGTCAATGTGTTTTTATTTTTTTCGCAAACTTTACTCACATTTTACTTTATAACGATGGATAATTCAAAATCTCTTTGATACTCTTTCATTGGAAAGATTAATGTAAAAAATACAGTACAAGAAATGAGGATTATTTTATTATGGATTTAAATATTTTAACTGACGAAATGATTAAGGAAGCAATTCAAAAAGACGCTCATAGCTCTTTTGGTGATCATATAGCAGGAATTGTCCTTGTTATCATACTAGGTATTGTTTTACTAAAATTCTTTGGAGGTAATCTCTTAGATTGCATCTATTTTAAAGATAAAAAGCCCATAATATATTATATCATACATATTTTACTGATTTCCTTTGGAGTATTTTTATTAGTTTTTTCCAGTAATGAGATAAGCTTTTTAATCCACCATGATAATTATAATAATTATCATGTCATACAAACCACAGTCAAAAATATTAAATGGATTAACGATGACTATGATGAAGGCTACTATATTTCTTTTGAAGGTGTGAAAGGAGTAGTGGCCTTACCAGAAGAATCCTATCTACCACCCCACGGAATATGCTCAGGCAATACTATATACGTTGGTGTTGACAACAGGACCGGTCGCACTTGGGAGGAGTGTTATTGGAAAGTGAACAAATATCAATATGTGGGAGATAAGTTTCAGGAATGATAGGAAAATACTTCAAAAAAGTGTGCAGCTTAACTGTTGCACACTTTTATTTCTCTACTCACTTCATAAAATCAAATAAATATCTTCTTTCCCCCTGAAACTATCTACCAATCTCCATCAAATCCTTTGATACATCATTTACCTGATGGAAGGAATCCTGTACCTCACTAGCTACGCCTTTTTGGGCTTCTGACTCTTGTACGATTTGATTTGCTTGTTCTAAGGTATTTTCCACAAGCTCTCTCATTTGTTTTACCATTTCTAATACTTGTGTTCCATGCACCTTTGTATCCTCACTAGAAGCTGCAACCTTTTGTGCCTTTTCTCCAGATTCCCTTTGAAGTTTTCCTAAACTTTCTGCTTCTTTTCCTACTTCATGAAGCTTTTCAATTCCATCTGTGATATTATTTAAGTTTTCTTGATTAGAAACTCGCACCTCTTGTAGCAAAGAAAAGATTTTATGTATGATACCAGTAATAGAATCACTGGCTTTTTTAGAGTCATCAGCTAATACTCTAACCTCCTCTGCTACTACATTGAAGCCTTTACCCATTTCACCGGCCCTCGCTGCTTCTATCGATGCATTTAATGCAAGTAAATTTGTTTGTTTAGTTATATCTGCAATGGTGGTTGCAAATTCAGACACTTCCTTCATTCCATCTTCTAAGCTTGAAATTGACTCTTCTGTTTGACGTGCCGATTCTTCAATTACCTGCATATCATTTGTAGTCTTTTCCATCAGTTCAATGTAACCTTGCATTTTTTCAGTAGTTTCCTGAGAAATATGAAGCATCTGCGCTGTATTATCTCCAATCACTTCAACCGTTTCATTTAATTCTCCCATAGAAGTGCAAACGGAATCAGCAAACTGAAAGCTACTACCACAATCCTTAAGGGTTGCTTGTGCTGAATCTGTAATTACTTGATTGGTATTGGTAAAGCCTTGAATACAATTTTCTAATTTTTCTACTACTGTTCCTAAATCTACAGAAGCTTTTTTACATTGCTCTACTAAATCTGCTGTTTGCTGCGTATCTGCAAATTTTAATAGCATATTGTGTGATACCTCTGCAATTTTCACACAAACAATACTCATCACCACAGCTTCAAGAGCAAAGCCTAAGGATCTACTAAAAAACCACTGAAAATTCGTGTCAAATTCTATCTGCTGTACATGTAAAGAACGAAAATATAAAGATACCACCAATAAAATAAAGCTTATAACAGAAATTCTTGTAGTAAACTTCTTATCATAATAAAAAATACTAAAAACCATTGCAAGGGCGTATGTCATATAAATTCCCACTGTTGGATCCGTTGCCATAAGGGCAACCAACGCCCCTAGTGCTAATGTACTGATGTATTTCATTGCACCAATCGGTGCATTTAATTTTAAAGCAACGCTTGGTCCCATAGTTACAACCACTGCAACTAATGTAAGTGGAATTAAATTAGAAATTTTTGATTGAAATACTCCTACCACCGACAATATAATTAGCATAGGAAAAACCAAAATCATCCATCGCAATACTTTTACTGCCATTTTTGTTACTTTCACATCATTGTCATAAAAAAAATGTTCTTTCATAGCTGAACCCTCCTCTACTTTACTAATTCCTTCTGTAAATAGTTATCTTTTTGCTTTTTTGCTATTTTTTACCTTTTCTATATCCTCTTTATCAATCCACTCCTCTGTAAATCCACAGCTACAACAAATATACCGATTCACATTTACCGCCGCAAAAATAGTTTTTCCCACTATAATATTATTTCCACTGCCATAAGGACCTGCATATCCGTCTACCCTTATAATATCGTTACTTCCACATTTTGGACAAAGCTTAGTATGTTTCATTTTCCTTCTCCTACTTTCAATTGGAATCCTATTCTTGTTTTATTATATTAAGCACGAAACCACAATTTTTTGACAAAAAATCACAAAAAAATCCCAACCATTCCACCTTCGTCTCTTACTCCATGTATTCTTTGTGCCAATTGTTTCACATAGCCTTTTAACAGCTCCTTATCCGAAATGGTATCACATTTTATTTGCTCTAGCACCCCTTCCCCTGCTACATATAGCCTATGCTCTATTTCCTTTTTCGACAAAGGCTCTAATAGCTTACAAATTGTTTCCTGTTCCTCTTTTGTCATACACAGCTCATCCATTTTTTTGTTAAGTAATCCACACCCAATGGCATTGGTTACAATTGGCTCATATAAATTAATTAGCAATACCCTATAATCTGGGCAATATCGGTTTAGTACAGGTACCATAGTATCCTTATGAAAATAAGAAAAAAAATGATTTTCTGTAGCAAGCCTTTCTAAATAACTAATCACATATAAAATTCCTTGCTTCTCCTCTGAAATAGGAATACTAAGCTGATAATCAATATCACAAGGAATATCCTGAGCAAAAAAACGATAATTATAATTTTTCCAAAAGGTACCTATGCTTTTTACTGTATCCTTCATAGAGCAGTTTTCCACCACTGGCAAAGCTTCACACACCTTTTGCCACAGCACCTTCCCATAGTCTATTAATTTTTCTATGCATAAAATACCTTGAGTAAACATAACCTCTAGCTCCCCGGTGAAAAGTAGGTGTAGGTCTATTTGTCCCACATAATCCTTACCTTGCAAACCCACACCAATGGTAAAAAGAATAGAGTCCATTAATGCCTGCCCTGTTTCCATGGGAAGGGAACTACTCTCCCCAGAGGTATATTTTTTCGTCTGTTTCTCTAGAAGCTTAAATAGCTTTGCTTGAATGAAAGCTTGCTCCTCTTCATTTAACTGATTTTGTAACTCCATAATCATATAATCCCCTCCAACGACCCAGCACAAGCAATTTTATACAGTGTACCTCTATCCATTCCCATTAAAAAATCTAGGGACCCACCAGAATAATCAAACACTAATCTCATAGCACTAATTAATTCATCATCTGTAAGCTGCTCCCTAGTCTCCCTTTTAAACAAATAAAAAAGCTCCTGCAATTCAATTAATAGCTCTACATATTCCTCTTGATTCATATAGGGAGAATCACAAAAGGTATACACTAGCTTTTCTACAATTCCTCCTCCAAATTCAATACGTCCTGTGCTTATTAATACCTCCTTTCTTTCCTGTAACACCAACTCTAAATCTTCCTTAGAAAGTGATAACCCAAATTTTTCTGAAATTTCATTGCATTTTTTTAGCTGAGCACTGATTGATTTTGTTTGTAATTCATTTAAATTTCCAATAGAAAGCTCCATTTTCATCCTCCCTTAAAGCTCTTTCCTATACTTAATACAACAGCAAGAAACAAATTACAAGTCTTGAAAAAATGTGGATTTTATGCTAATATAAAGCTACAAAATAACAAAGAACTGCAAGAAGTTCATTCTAGTGCGTCTTACGACGCAATTTCCTATAACGTAAGAAAAAGGGGCGTTTTTTACACCCCTTTTTCTTATACCTTCCATTTCATTAATCCATGTCGATTACAATAACTATATATTGTTCCATGACCCTTTCGTAAAAATCTCGCCTGGCACTCCTGCTCTGGATATAATTTCACCAATTGCATAGAATCACAGGTTACATAAGCCACAAAGGATATATAATGTTGCTTGGTCATTTCATGCTTCATAGAAATATAGTATTCATTTTCATTTGTCTCAATTTTCATTTCATGTTCTAATGTATCTTCCTCACATTCTAAGGAAATAAGCTGAATTCCACAGCAAGAAAATGCACCTTGTCCTAAGGAACCTATTACATTTCCACAAATTGGGCATACATAAAAAACAGCCTTATTCATATTGGCAGCTTTATTTTCATTGGTAATATAGTTACCTGCTAACAGCTCCGCCACCGATACTTTAAGTACCTTTGCTAGGTCCGTTAAAATCCCTATATCTGGAAGCCCTCTTTCATTTTCCCATTTAGAGATTGTCTTATCACTAACCTGTAATTGATTTGCTAGCTCTTTTTGAGTCAAGCCATTTTTCTCTCTTAATTCTTTGATTACTTTTCCTGTTACATAATTCAAATTTATCCCAACCTTTCCTATTTCTTAAGGTCATTGTAGCTTATTTTCCCTTCTTTCTACAACCTACGAAAAGTAGAATATATAAAAAAGTGTCGCTCCGTAGCGACATTTTGCTCCCACTACATACAAACACTTTCCTATTAATTAAAAAAAGAAAGAGCACACCGGCTCTTCCTTTCTGCTTCTAAATGGCTTTCACCTTCACTTTTTTATTTAATCCTTTTTGTTTAAATAGCTTATTATACTCTTTTAGCTTACTCTTTGGTACCTTAATTGTAACCTTACTTGAAATTCCACTAAAGGCATTTTTTGATACATTTTTAG
>JAFPBJ010000133.1 GCA_017390525.1 Lachnospiraceae bacterium
GGAAATATGTTGTCACTATTAATTGATAAGCTACCTTGTTCGTTTGCCATAATAAAATCCTCCATTCTTGTGCATAACAATTCTTTTTTCTTCTTTGTGTGTGAATATTTTTTCGAATAAATATATAATAGTACGGAAAAAATAGAATGTCAATAAAAAATTAGCACTCATTAAAAGCGAGTGCTAATAATGTGAAAAAGAGGGAAAAATCTACTTTTCAATATAAGGAATTTGATGTTGGGATAAAAATTTCTTGGCAAATTCGTCAAATAAGGTATCTAATTTTTTGTCTAAGGTAAAAATAGAATAAGATACACCTGTAACGACGGATAGCTGGTTGTGATCAAAGAGAATATTAAAAAATAATCCATTTACATCGGTATAAGACAAAGGAAGATGATAGGTATCAATGAAATCCTCAGTCGCTTTTTTAGAAAGCTTTAATACAAATTTAAAGGAAAGAGGAGTTCTATTTCCCTTTATCATAGAAAAAACGAGATTTCTTTGTTCCTGCCAGGAGCAAAATTGCTGTGCTTTCAAATCAGCCTGCTTTTCTTGGTCATAGAATTCTAGATTATAGGTGCCATCTAAGTGGTAGGTTACCCCAGCTTTTACAGAGCCTTCTACCAATAAAAAGGAGTCAAAGGGAGTAGAAAGCAATAATAAATTCATAAAATGTTTTACATCTTCTATTTGTAATGCAATCATAATAGTGTGATTTTACCTTTCTTTATGCTATAATAGTCTAAATGAAACTGAGATTATTTTAACATAAAAATACAGAAAAGAGGAAAAAAGTTTGAAAGAAATCAAAGAATTACTTGGATTTATGAATAAAGGTGTTACCCCTTATCAGGTAGTAGAGGAGGGGAAAAAGCAATTACTAGAGGCAGGCTTTATAGAGCTTAAGCTACAAGAGGATTGGTATATTAAGGAAGGCTATGATTATTTTGTGGCGCCAAATAACGGTGAGCTTATTGCCTTTAGTGTGGGAGCAGGCCTGTCCTTTCATACGGATATTCGTCTTGGAGTTGCCCATACGGATTACCCAATGTTTCGAATCAAACCCAATCCACAGATGGAAGGAAATGGTTATCTTAAGTTAAATGTAGAGCCTTATGGTGGGGCGATTTATGGCACCTGGTTTGATAGGCCTTTATCTATTGCTGGAAAGGTAGTATTAAAGGGGGAAAATGCCTTTTCACCTATCACAAAATTAGTTCAATTTAAGAAGTCAATTGGTATTATACCAAGCCTTGCGATTCATATGAATCGCCAAGTAAATAAAGGAGTAGAAATTAACCCACAAAAGGAGCTGCTTCCAATATTACAAACCACTGTAAAGGAAAATCAAGAGGTTATTTTAAAGGAAATTGCCAAAGAGCTTAAGGTGAAACAGGAAGAAATTTTAGATGTAGATTTATACGTTTATGTAACAGAGCAAGGGGAAGTCATTGGAATGAATCAGGAATTTATTTCCTCTCCGAGAATTGATAATTTATTGTCGGTAAAGGCTTTGGTTGATGGTTTGATTGCAGGAAAAAGAAAACACCATATTAATATGATTGGATTATTTAATCATGAGGAAATCGGCAGTCAAAGTAAAGAAGGAGCAGATAGTCAAACTCTAAGCTTGGTAATTGAAAAAATATTTACCTCCAGAGGAGTTTCAAAGGATAAAATCATTAGCACCTTAGCAAGAAGTATGTATTTGTCTGTAGATGGTGCCCATGGACTACATCCCAATTATTCAGAAAAGCAGGACCCTACCAATTCTCTTACCTTAGGAAAGGGCTTTGCCATTAAAACAAGTAGTAGCCAAAGATATGTAACGGATTTAGAAGCGATTTCTGTCATAAAAGCAATTTGCGAAGAAAAGGACATTCCATATCAAATGCAGGTGAATCGTTCTGATTTAGTAGGAGGACAAACCCTTGGTCCCATTCTTTCAAAATCGCTGCCAATGAAGGGGGTAGATATGGGAGTACCTATGCTTGCCATGCATTCAGCTAGGGAGCTATGTCATGTAAAGGATTATGAAGCCTTAGCGATGTTAATTCGAAGCTTTTTTGCTTATGAAAACTAGGGAAAAATAGGATAAAAAATAAGATATTGATTGCGTGAGGTTATTATGAAAAGAAAGAAAAACATATCTAATAAGATTTCCTATATGAAACCAGTGGACTTAGGGATGCTAATTATAGTTTTTATTATGTTTATTGTGTTGATTGTAGGGCTTAGTGTTGGTACGGAAAGGTATAAGAAAAGTCAGATTCTTACCATACAGGATTCTATGGAAATTTTGGCAGACAATCAAAGAATTCAGTTTCAACAGTTTGTAGATCGTAAGGTGGATTTGCTAAAGGGGATGGCAAAATTTCCTGAAGTGTATGGAATGGATAAAAAGGAGCAAAAACAATATTTTAAGGATCGCTCCAAAGCCTTTGGCTTCCATCATATCTTTATTATGGGAGAAGATGGGACAGGCTATTATATTGAAGAAGGGGTTTGTAGAGATCAGAAAGACGAACCCTTTTTTAAAAGCGTGATGAGTCAGGATTTACTGATTACAGAGCCTTTTCATGGAGGGGATGCGACTATTATTACGATTTGTGTCTCTATTTATAATGAGGAGGGCCATAAGGTGGGAGCACTTTGTGGGGCGGTTGAGCTAAAGGAAATGGAAGAAATGTTTCGAGAAAATCAGATGTTTCTAGATGGAAAGAGCTATCTAATGAA
>JAFPBJ010000134.1 GCA_017390525.1 Lachnospiraceae bacterium
ATGCACATGAAGGGTGTAGAGGCAGAACAATATATAAAAACTGCCAAAAACAGAATCAAAAAAATATTAAAGGTAGAGGAAAAAGAAATTATTTTTACCTCAGGAGGAACAGAGTCCAATAATTTAGCTATTATTGGAGCAACCCTTGCAAATCGCAGAAGGGGGCAGCATATTATTACCACCTGCATAGAACATGCTTCCGTAACGGAGCCTATGGCTTATTTAGAGGAATTAGGCTTTGAAGTAACCTATCTTCCTGTGGATGAAAAAGGAATTGTATCTCTTGAAGCGTTAAAGGAAGCCTTAAGAGAGGATACCATTTTAGTATCCATTATGATGGTAAATAATGAAATTGGTGCCATAGAGCCAGTGGAGGAAATAGGAAAAATCATTAAGGAATATAATTCAGATATTTTATTTCATGTAGATGCAATACAAGCCTTTGGAAAGCTTGATATCTATCCGAAAAAAATGGGAATTGATTTATTATCTGTAAGTGGACATAAGATTCACGGACCAAAAGGAAGTGGATTTTTATATATAAGAGATAAGGCAAAGGTAAAACCAATTATATATGGTGGAAATCAACAAAAGGGAATGCGTTCTGGAACAGAAAATGTTCCTGCAATTTGTGGAATTGGATTAGCTAGTGAAGCTATGTATGAAAATGCAGCAGAGCATAGAGAGTATTTAATGAAGCTAAAGGAAGCCTTCTTAAAAGGTGTATTAGAAATAGAGGATACGAAAAATAATTCACAGGATGCACCACATATTGCTAGCGTAAGCTTTAAAGGAATTAGAAGTGAGGTATTACTGCATGCCTTAGAGGATAAAAATATTTATGTATCTGCAGGCTCTGCCTGTTCCTCTAACAAACCACATGTCAGTGGCACGTTAAAAGCCATTGGGCTAAGTGAGGAGTGGATAGAGTCCACACTACGTTTTAGCTTCTCTGTGTATAACACCATGGAGGAAATAGAGTATACCATTGAAGCGTTAAAAGAATGTGTACCGATGCTTAGAAGATTTGTAAGAAGATAGTGGACTTAATAGGTCGCATAAGAAAGGAAAAACGAAATGAACATAACAGCCTTTTTGATTAAGTATGGTGAAATCGGAGTAAAAGGAAAGAATAGATATTTATTTGAAGATGCTCTCGTTCATCAAATTAAAAGAGTGATTCATCCTTTGGGAGAATTTGTAGTACGAAAGGAAAATGGTCGTATTTTTGTAGAGGCACAAGGAGAATTTGACCAGGCGGAGACCATAGCAGCACTACAAAGAGTGTTTGGTATTGTAGGAATTTGCCCTGTTTTAATTGTAGAAAATAAAGACTGGGAGAATTTAACAAAGGAAGTAGTAGAGTTTATTGAAACACAATATGAGAAAAAGGACTTTACCTTTAAGGTGGCAGCCAGACGTGCAGATAAAAGCTATCCAATGGATTCTATGACCATTGGAAGAGAAATGGGAGCAGTAATTTTAGACCATTTTAGTGACCTATCGGTGGATGTTCACAACCCACAGGTGCAAATTAATATAGAGGTACGAAAACAAGTATATGTATACTCCAAAATCTTAAAAGGACCAGGTGGAATGCCTCTTGGTACCAATGGAAAGGCAATGCTATTATTATCAGGAGGAATTGATAGTCCTGTCGCAGGATATATGATTGCCAAACGTGGAGTAAAAATTGATGCAGTATATTTCCATGCACCACCATATACCAGTGAACGTGCCAAACAAAAGGTAGTGGATTTAGCAAAGAAGGTGGCAGCTTATGCAGGACCAGTTTATTTACACATTGTAAACTTTACTGATATGCAGCTTGCTATTTATGAGAAATGTCCTCACGAAGAGCTTACTATTATTATGAGAAGATACATGATGCGAATTGCAGAGGAGCTAGCCAAAGAAAATCACGCAGATGCATTAATTACAGGAGAAAGTATTGGACAAGTAGCTTCACAAACGATAAAAAGCTTGGTGGCTACTAATGAAGTGTGTACTATGCCAGTATTTCGTCCGTTAATTGGCTTTGATAAACAAGAAATTATTGATATTGCAGAAAAAATTGACACCTTTGAAACTTCAATTCAACCCTTTGAAGATTGCTGTACCATATTTGTGGCAAAACATCCTGTTACCAAGCCAAATGTAAATATGATACAAAAATCAGAACGCAATTTAGATGAAGTAATTGAGGATCTAATGAAGCAAACTATGAATTCAGTGGAAACGATTATTTGTAGATATGAAGAATAATGAAAACAAAAAAAGGGAACCCATAATGGATTCCCTTTTATGTAACCAAGTATTATTCAACAATATATGGTTTTAATTTTGCTAAAATTTCATCAACACCGCTTTCGGCGTGAATGTTTAAGTCGATTGGTTTAGAAATATCTAAACTGAAAATACCCATAATAGACTTAGCATCGATTACATATCTTCCTGAAACTAAGTCAAATTCAGTATCGAATCTGCTTACTTCATTTACGAAAGATTTTACCTTATCGATAGAGTTTAAAGAAATTTTAACTGTTTTCATAAATAACTCCTCCTTTTTACATTATAGGAAATTGCATCAACAGACACAATAATATGTGTCATTTACACCACTTTGATGCCATGCTTATATAGTACAGTTATCAAAAGAAAAAGTCAAGCAAAAAGTGTGTTAAGTAAAAATAGAATGGAGAATATCATGAGTTCATTATTAAAAAATAAAAAAATTACTACCATTACCTTAGGCTGTAAGGTAAACCAATATGAAATAGATGCTTTGCAGGAATTATTAGAACAGGCAGGGGCAATCCTTTGTTCTAACGAGGAGACAGCAGATATCTGCATTGTAAATACCTGCTCAGTTACCAATATGGCAGACAGAAAATCAAGACAAATGTTACATCGTGCCAAAAAGAAAAATCCAAATATTATTGTGGTGGCAATGGGATGCTATGTGGAGACTGCCAAAGAAACCATAAAACAGGATGAATATGTAGACCTAGTAATTGGAAATAATAAGAAAAAGGATATTGTTTCCATTTTAGAGCATTATTTAGATGAAAAGTATGAAGATGAAATAGAAACCATAATCGATATTAATGCTACAAAGGAATACGAAACCTTATCTCTTACCAAGGTGGGCGAGCATACTAGAGCCTATGTAAAGGTGCAGGACGGCTGTAATCAATTTTGTACCTACTGCATTATTCCATATGCTAGAGGTAGAGTAAGAAGTAGAAAAAAAGAAGATATCCTAACAGAAGTAAAACAGCTAGTAAAAAATGGATATCAGGAAATTGTAATAACAGGAATTCATATTTCCTCCTACGGAATTGATTTAGAAGACACCAATTTACTAGATTTGCTAGAAGCTCTAAAGGAAATAGAAGGCTTAGAAAGAATTCGTTTAGGCTCCTTAGAGCCAAGAATTATTACAGAGGAATTTGTAAAGGTAATAAAGGAAAATGAAAGAATTTGTCCTCATTTTCATCTGTCCTTACAAAGTGGGGATAACAATACACTAAAGCGAATGAATCGAAAATACACCAAGGAAGAATTTAGAGAAAAGGTGGCACTACTTAGAAGCTATTATAATTTGCCTGCTATTACTACAGATATTATTGTTGGCTTTCCGGGAGAAACGAAGGAAGAATTTTTATCTACCTATGAATATTTAAAGGAAATTAATTTATACGAAATTCACGTCTTTAAATATTCTAAAAGAACAGGTACCATTGCTGCAACTATGGAAAATCAAGTAAAAGAGGAAGAAAAGACAGTAAGAAGCAATCGTTTATTAGA
>JAFPBJ010000135.1 GCA_017390525.1 Lachnospiraceae bacterium
ACCAAACTAGAACTAAAGCGTATAGCCCTAATTTAGATAAAAATCCAAAGTACACTGTATTAATAATCAAGCATATATAAAAACAACCCATTCCACAACCAATTAAGGATAGCGAGAAATTGTTTTCAAGCTTCTTGTGTACTCCAAGTCCAACTACTGTAATAATAATACTTCCTGTATACAGCAAAATAGATTTTCCCATATTACCTAGATTCTGGTAAATATAGGTACCAAAAACAATAAACGCAATGAAAAATAATACCGATGCTAAAATACCAATCACATTTTTTCCAATAGTTGCCTCAAGATTTGTATTTCTTGGCGTCGCCGGTCTTGGTGGCACACTAGGCGAAACTGGTCTTGGCGGTACGTTTCCTGCTGGCGGCACCTGTCTTGGTGGTACATTCCCTGCTGGCGGCACCTGTCTTGGTGGTACATTCCCTGCTGGTGGTGCCTGTCTTGGTGGTACATTCCCTGCTGGTGGTACCTGTCTTGGTGGTACATTTCCTGTTGGTGGTGCCTGTCTAGGTGGCATATTTCCTGCTGGCGGCATACCTGCATTTGGTGGCGGTACTGCTCCTGGTGGAACTGCACCTCTATTTTGCATTGCTCCTGGTGGCATACCTCCATTTGGTACATTGCGTGCTGACATCATTGCCTGCATCATATTTTGACTTTTTTTCAGCTGCATTTTTAGCTGCATTACTTCTTCTTCAAGGCTATAAACCTTATCTTCTAGAATATCAAGACGCTCCTCTACCTTCATACTCCTCCTCCATTCT
Source organism: Lachnospiraceae bacterium (assembly GCA_017390525.1). Taxonomy (GTDB): domain Bacteria; phylum Bacillota; class Clostridia; order Lachnospirales; family Lachnospiraceae; genus RGIG989. Next base: position 783 of record JAFPBJ010000135.1, read on the forward strand.
TTTTTATTGATACTTTATTTCCACCAATGTAAGTCCCTTGGCTGGCACTTTAGGACCAGCTTTCTTTCTATCTTTTGCTTCAATTATGGTTTTTACATACTCTGGTGGATACATGTGAGTGCCTACTCGAATTAAGGTTCCTACAATAATTCGAACCATATTATAAAGGAAACCATTTCCACGTATGGTAATTTCTATCATACCACAATTTTCCTCTACTGTTAACTCGTAAATTGTTCTTACAGTATTCTCCACCTGACTTCGCTTAGAACAAAAGCTTTTAAAATCGTGTTCTCCTTCAATGTATGTGGCTGCTTCCTTCATTGCCTGTACATCTAAAGGAAAATACACAAAATGTGAGTATAATCTTTGTGTGGGAATTTCAATGCGTCGATTGGAAATCATATAGCGATAAGTTTTCGTGGTATCACAATATCTAGGATGAAACTCACTTGACACCTCACAGGACTCAAGAATTCTAATGTCTCCTGGTAGCTGCTGATTCAGCGCATAACATATCTTTTCTGGTGGAATTGTAGTATTAGTATCAAAAACTGCTACATTCCCCAAGGCGTGTACTCCAGAGTCCGTTCTACTTGCTCCAATCACTACAATCTCCTCTTTTAAAAGCTTTGTTAGTGCCTTATTTAACACTTCCTCAACTGTAACCCCATTGGGCTGAATTTGCCATCCACAATAATTGGTACCATCGTAAGCGATTACTAATTTAATTCGTTTCATGAATGTTTGTAACTCTCCCTTTCCAAAATGATCTAAACTGTCACAGCTTTGTTCATTTTTCTTTGTCTAATCCTCATTACAAAAATGCTCCAACTATCATAACACCTAAATAAGTAAAAATAATAGCATACGCAATTGCATCCCGTTTTTTGTATTGTAATGGTTTCATTTTCGTTCTACTTTGCCCACCTTGGTAACAGCGAGATTCCATTGCTAACGCTAAATCATTTGCCCTACGTATGGCTGCCACAAATAATGGCACTAAAATAGGCACATAGCCCTTCATTCTATGAAATAAATTGCCTTCCTCAAAATCTGCACCACGAGCCAATTGGGCTTTTGTAATCTTGTCAAGCTCCTCTGTTAGTATAGGAATAAAACGTAGGGTAATGGACATCATCATCGCCACCTCATGTACTGGCATTTTTATTTTTGCCAAAGGTGCAAAGGCTTTCTCTAATCCATCTGTAAGCTCATTTGGTGTGGTGGTAAAGGTCATTAAAGAAGAACCTAAAATGAGCAACACATATCGACAGCCTATATAAATTGCCAATTTTATTCCTTGTATGGTAATGGTAATTCCAAGAAAGGTGATAAGTGGAATTCCTGGTGTGAATAACATATTGATGATGATAGAAAACAAAAGGACCACTGCTATAGGCTTTAACCCACGAAGCATATATCCAATAGGCACCCTAGAAACTAAAATAAGGCAAAGAAGTGCCGTCCCTGCAACTACATAATTAAACACATTTCTCTCTATAAATAAAGAAATTACAAATATCATAGTTGCAAATAGCTTTACTCTAGCATCTAACTGATGCAAAATAGATTCAGTTTTATAATACTGTCCAATGGTAATATCTTTTATCATAACGTCCTCCGGTGAGCCAATTACATTTGTTTTGCTAACGCTTCATATATGGACTCTACCGCCTGCTTTGTTGTAAAAATGTTGTCATCCTCTAAAATGCCTTTTTTCTTTAATTCTTTTGCCAAATACACTGTTTCTGGTACTGCAAGTCCCATAGCTTCCAATTCTTCCACCCGCGAAAATACTTGATTTGGTGTATCAAACATCTGTACCTGACCTTGATCCATTACAATCAAACGATCCGCATACTGCGCCACTTCTTCCATACTATGAGATACCATAATAATAGATATATTTTCATTTTGTTGAAGCTGTTTCATAAGAGCTAATATCTGTTCTCTCCCTTTGGGGTCAAGCCCTGCAGAGGGCTCATCAAGAATCAAATATTCTGGCTCCATAGCAAGTATTCCTGCAATTGCTACTCGCTTTTTTTGTCCTCCTGATAACTCAAAGGGAGACGCATCATAAATATCACTATCAAACCCTACTTTTTTTAATGCATCAAACGCCCTCTTTTGTATTTCTAGCTTTGACAGCCCTATATTTTTCGGTCCATAGCAGACATCCTCAAATACTGTGGCTCCAAACAGTTGGTAATCAGGGTACTGGAATACAAGTCCTACTTTTTTTCGTAGCTCCTTGAGAGAATAATTAGGATCGTAAATATCCTCTCCATTGTAATAAATTGCACCGCTAGTTGCCTTAATTAAGCCATTCAACAATTGTACCAATGTAGATTTCCCAGAGCCTGTCTGTCCAATAATTCCAATAAATTCCCCTTCTGGAAGGACTAGCTTAATATCCTTTACAGCATATTTTTTTTCTTTACTGCGTATATCATATGTATAACTTACTTTGTCTATGATAATTGACATATTGCCTCCACTAATTCTTCTCTCGTTATAATGGATGTAGACAACGGAATTCCTTTTTTTCTTAATTCAAATGCAATTTCAGTTGCAACAGGAATGGTAAGTCCCGCCTCTTTTAGTTCCTCTACCCTAGAAAAAATTTCTCTAGGAGTACCATTCATTATAATTTTTCCATGATTCATTACAAAAACTCGATGAGAATAAACCACTTCCTCCATGTTATGGGTAATTAGAATGATGGTAATTTTCTCTTTCTCGTTCAGTTCTCGTATTGTTTTAATTACTTCCTTTCGTCCTTTTGGATCTAACATGGCAGTTGGCTCATCTAAAATAATGCATTTTGGTCTCATTGCCACTACTCCTGCAATTGCTACCCGTTGCTTTTGCCCTCCTGACAGCTTATTAGGTGAAGCCTCTCTATAAAATTCCATACCAACTGCTTTTAAGCTCTTTTCTACTCTTTCCCAAATTTCCTTAGTTGGTACTCCAATATTTTCTGGTCCAAATCCTACATCTTCCTCCACAATCGTACCAATAATTTGATTATCCGGATTTTGAAACACCATACCAGCATTCTCTCTAATTGGAAAAATATTCTTTTCCTCTCTGGTATCCATTTTATTCACATAAATTACGCCTTCCTGTGGCGTTAAAAGTGCATTTAGGTGTTTTGCAAAAGTAGATTTCCCAGAACCATTATGTCCAAGAATCGAAATAAACTCCCCTTCTTCTATCTCTAAAGAAACATCGTCAAGGGCACAAACCTCCTCCACAACGTCTCCGTTTTGATTCCTTCTAAAATATTCATGTACTGCATTTATTACTTTAATAATTCCCATGGATTTCCTCCACAATTGTCCGAAAAATCAAAGTATTAAAATGTTTAATACTTTAATTCTATAAGGTAAAAAAGTGTCGCCCTGCAGCGACACTTCTAAGAGAATTTGTTTCACAAATTCTCCTTAACTCCCACTACATACGAGCACTTTCCTATTAGATAAAAGAGACTAAGCAATATGCTTAGCCCCTTTTCTTATCTCTATTATACTAATTCAATGATTACTTCCATAGCAGCATCACCTTTACGTTGTCCGATTTTAACAATTCTAGTGTAACCACCATTTGTGTTAAGCTCTTCCGCACGTTTTGCATACTTTGGACCATATTCGTTAAATAATTTTTCAGTTAAATCAACTTTTTTAGTATTTGCTTTCTTTCCAGCTAATTCAGTTGGCACTTCAGTAACAGGATAAAGCACTTTTAACATTTGTCTTCTTGCATGTAATCTTGAAGGTTGGTCTTTTTTCACTGTTTTTTCTACAGTTTCATAAACAGTTACTTTCTTACCATCTACTACTTCTTTGATTCTCTTTCCATCTTTATCTTTCTTAGCAACTTTAGCTTGTACTGTAACTTCATCATAATTTGCATATTCTTTTATAGCTAATGCGATAAGACCTTCTGCAATTTTACGAATTTCTTTTGCTTTTGCTTCAGTTGTTCTAATTTTACCTTTGTGTAATAAACTTGTTACTTGACTACGAAGTAACGCTTTTCTTTGGCTTGAAGTTCTGCCAAGTTTTCTATATTTTGCCATTTGATATTTCCTCCATTGGGGTATTGAGTAAAGCTACTACCTTACTCCTTCACTATGCTTACTATTATTCGGCTTTAGTGGTCAAAACTAGTATTACTCTTCACTTGTGTTAAGAGATAATCCTAATTCTTTCAACTTCGCCAATACTTCCTCCAAAGACTTACGACCAAGATTACGAACCTTCATCATGTCTTCAGGTGTTTTATTTGTTAATTCTTCTACAGTATTGATACCAGCACGTTTTAAACAGTTATAAGAACGTACAGACAACTCTAATTCATCAATGTTCATTTCAAGAACTTTTTCTTTTTCGTCGTCTTCCTTCTCTACCATAATTGGTGTTGTATCAGCAATTTCAGATAAATTGATAAATAAACTTAAATGTTCGCTTAACACCTTAGCAGCTAAACTAACTGCTTCATCTGGTGCTAAAGTACCATTTGTATATACATCCAAAGTTAATTTATCATAGTCTGTAATTTGACCAACACGAGTGTTTTCTACTGTTAAATTAATACGTTCAACTGGTGTATAAATTGAATCTACTGCAATTGTATCGATAGAGGCATCTTCGTTTTTGTTCTTATCAGCACCAACGTATCCTCTACCTTTTGTAATTTCTAATTCCATTTCTAGCTTAGCATCTGGACCACTTAAAGTGGCAATCACTGCATCTGGATTTAAAATCTCAATATCGCTATCAACATTAATATCTCCTGCAGTAACAACACCTTCACCAGAAAAATCAATATATCCATGTTTTGGCTCATTTGTTGTGCTACTATTCTTAATAGCTAACTCTTTGATGTTCATTATAATCTCTGTTACATCTTCCTTCACACCTGGAATAGAGCTAAATTCATGTAAGACACCTTTAATCTTAACGGAACTAACTGCAGCACCTGGTAACGAAGAAAGCATAATTCTTCTCAAAGAATTACCAAGAGTAGTACCATATCCTCTTTCTAATGGCTCCACTACAAATTTACCATATTTGTTATCTTCAGAAATCTCTGCGATTTCAATTCTAGGTTTTTCAAATTCAAACACTATAATTCCCTCCTTGTGGGTTATGAGATTATTGAGGGTTTAAATGAAACATACTGATTAAACTAATTTCATTTATTTTACTATGCATACCGCAAAATGCGATATGCATAGATAATACTCAGTTATTATTTAGAGTATAATTCGACAATTAGAGTTTCATTTACTGGAACGTCGATTTGTTCTCTTGAAGGAATTTCTTTTACAGTACCAGATAAGTTCTCATGATCAGCTTCTAACCATGCTGGAACTAATCTTGCACCAGTTACCTCTAAGATATCTTTATATCTTTGAGAGCTTTTATGTTTTTCTTTGATTTCAATCACATCACCTGGTTTTACTCTGTATGATGGGATATTTACTTGTTTACCATTTACTAATACATGTTTATGGTCAACGATTTGTCTTGCTTCTTTTCTTGTTCTACCGTATCCAAGTCTGAATAAAACGTTGTCTAATCTTAACTCAAGTAAAATCATTAAGTTTGGACCAGCTAATCCATTCATTTTTTGAGCCTTTTCAAAGTAGTTTCTGAAAGGTTTTTCTAATACACCATAAATAAATTTAGCTTTTTGTTTTTCACGAAGTTGAAGACCATATTCACTAATTTTTCTATTTGCTCTTGCTGAAGTTCTTTTTGACTTTTTATCTACGCCTAAATAAATAGGTTCTAAACCTAAAGATCTACATCTTTTTAGGACAGGAGTTCTATCTATTGCCATTTTGTTTACACCTCCTAATTAAACTCTTCTTCTTTTTGGTGGACGACATCCGTTATGAGGAACTGGAGTTACATCCTTAATACTAGTTACTTCTAGACCACATGCTTGAAGTGCACGAATTGCAGCTTCTCTTCCTGAACCTGGTCCTTTTACCATAACTTCTACTGTTTTTAAACCATGTACTAATGCAGCCTTTGTTGCTGTTTCAGCTGCCATTTGAGCTGCATATGGAGTAGATTTCTTTGATCCTCTGAATCCTAATCCACCTGCACTTGCCCAAGATAATGCGTTACCTTCTGAATCTGTTAAAGTAACGATTGTATTATTAAAAGACGATTGAATATGCGCTTGTCCGCGTTCTACATTTTTCTTAACACGTTTTTTTGTCACTTTTTTAGTAACTTTCTTTGCCATGAACTAAACCTCCCTTATGGGTTCCTATTACTTCTTCTTATTTGCTACTGTTCTCTTTGGTCCCTTACGAGTTCTTGCGTTAGTCTTAGTTTTTTGACCACGAACTGGAAGACCTTTTCTATGACGGATTCCTCTGTAACATCCAATTTCTTGTAAACGTTTGATGTTAAGAGCGATTTCTCTTCTTAAATCACCTTCAACTACTTGTGTTTCGTTAATTACATCACTTAATCTACGAACTTCGTCGTCAGTTAAATCACGAACACGAGTATCAGGATTAACATTTGCTTCTTTTAAAATACGTAATGAACTAGCTCTTCCAATACCATAAATGTAAGTTAGTCCAATCTCTACACGCTTCTCTCTTGGTAAATCAACACCAGAAATACGAGCCATGTGTACACCTCCACTGTTTTTTGATGAAAGGTTTCAATCCACGTATCCGCGTACGGTGAAATGATATACGTGTCTCTCTTCCTTTTGTTATAGTTTCAAATTAATTTAATATATTTTTTTATCAGTGTCAAACAACTCACCCGAGTGGTTCACACTGCAGCCGCTTTCAAAATAAATTGGTTAGCACCACAAAAAGCAAGGTCTAATATAATTACCCTTGTCTTTGCTTATGCTTTGGATTTTCGCAGATTACTCTGACACTGCCTTTTCTTTTAATGATTTTGCATTTTTCGCAAATTGGCTTTACAGATGCTCTAACTTTCACAGCAATCGCTCCTTTCAAAAAAAGTTCGCTTACAATTATATCATCACTTTTCCTATAATTCAAGCATATTATGAAAATTTTTCTTATTTATCTCTCCAAATTATTCTTCCTTTTGTTAAATCATATGGAGATAACTCAATGGTTACTTTGTCACCTGGCAAAATTTTAATATAATTCATTCTTAATTTGCCACTAATGTGAGCTAATACCTTATGCCCATTTTCAAGTTCTACCTGAAACATAGCGTTTGGTAACTTCTCTAGAACTACTCCCTCTATTTCGATTACATCTGCTTTTGACATACGATTCCTCCATTCCAAAGTAATTGACTACTTTTCGTTCTTGCTTCTTTGTTCATATTGATTGATTGCATCCTGAATATTCTGATTCAATTCCTGTGTTGGCATTTCTTCTATATTAGTTAAACTCTTATGAATGATTTGAATATGCTTTTTATTTTTTTTCTTAGGATTATCTTTGGTATAGGTTTTACCATCTATTACATATACATATTCTTTTTCCTCTTGGAGTATGATATATACTTTATCTTTATCTCGACCTTGCTTTGATGTTACAAATCCGCCAATTTTAAATTGCATTTCATTTCTCCATTTACTTGGTACAAGATAAAATCTCATACCCATCTTCTGTAATTAATATAGTATTTTCATAATGAGCTGAAAGAGAATGGTCTTTTGTTACCACTGTCCATTCATCCTCTAGCCACTCTACATCATAAGCACCAATATTAACCATAGGTTCAACAGCCAAAGTCATTCCAGCTTTTAGCTTAATTCCTTTTGCTTTTTCTGCAAAGTTTGGTATTTGTGGATCCTCATGAACTTCCGTTCCAATTCCATGTCCTACCAAATCTCTTACCACAGAAAACCCATTGCTCTCTACATATTGCTGAATTGCTCTAGAAATGTCAAATAAATGATTGCCTTCTTTTGCAAATTTCATACCTTCGAAGAAGCTTTGCTTTGTAACTTCAATTAAACGATTCGCCTCATCACTGATTTGTCCTACGCCATGGGTTCTTGCTGCATCTGAGTGATAGCCTTTATAACACACTCCAGCATCAATACTAACAATATCGCCTTCCTTTAAAATGCGTTTCTTTGACGGAATTCCATGAACTACTTCTTCATTTACAGAAATGCAGATTGCACCTGGAAAGTCATATAAACCTTTAAAAGAAGGAGTGCATTTATAACTTCTAATTACTTCCTCAGCCACGCGTTCAATTTGCTTTGTAGATACCCCTGGTTTAATTGCTTTTGCAATTTCATCATGGGTGATAGCAAGAATTTCTCCTGCACGACGCATGATTTCAATTTCCCTTTGGGATTTAATTGTAACTGACATTTTATGCACCCAACACCTTTTCAATGCTATGGAATACTTCATCCATTCCAATTGTTCCATCAATATTGCTAAGGATTCCTTTTCCTGCATAATAATCAATTAATGGTTGAGTTTGTTCATGATATACACCTAATCTTTTTTTCACAGTTTCAGGCTTATCATCATCGCGAAGAATTAAATCTGCATTACATGCATCACATTTTCCTTCCACCTTAGTTGGATTATATGTGATATGATAAGTCGCACCGCATTGTACGCATGCACGTCTACCTGACATTCTGTTAATAATATTTTCATCTGGTACATCAATATTGATTGCTTTATCAAGCTTATCATTTACTTTTTCTAAAGCGGCATCTAATGCTTCTGCTTGAGGGATTGTTCTTGGAAAACCATCTAAGATGTAACCATCTTTACAATCCTCTTGTTGTAAACGGTCTACTACCAAATCTACTACTAATTCATCTGGAACTAGTAATCCTTGATCCATATATTCTTTTGCTTTTGCACCAAGCTCAGTGCCTGCCTTAATATTTGCTCTAAAAATATCGCCAGTTGAAATATGTGGAATTTGCCATCTTTCAGCCATTTTTTTTGCTTGTGTTCCTTTTCCTGCACCAGGTGCACCTAACATTACAACTTTCACATTTAACACTTCCTTTTCTATTTTCCTTCTGTCATTTAAACTTATATAGAAAATAAGCTGCAGTCACAACCACAGCTTATCTCCATTAATCGTTTAAGAAGCCCTTATAATTGCGTACCAACATTTTAGATTCAATTTGTTTAATTGTTTCAAGAATTACACCAACAATAATGATTAAAGAAGTACCACCAAAGGTAACACTTGCTTTAAATGCACCATTAAAGAAAATTGGTATGATAGCCACGATTATAAGTCCAACTGCACCGATAAAAATTATATAATTTAACATCTTTGTTAAATATTCTGTTGTAGGTTTTCCTGGTCTAATTCCTGGGATAAATCCACCTTGTTTTTTCATGTTGTCAGCTACTTCTAATGGATTAAATGTAATTGATGTATAGAAGTAAGCAAAAAATACAACTAAGAAAATGTATACAAGTAGTCCAACTGAATATTTTAAATCATCTAAGTTACACCAATTTCCTGAATTTAATGACTTCATAACTGCTCCCCAAAATCCTGTTGTTTTCACAGAGAATAGTTGAGTGATTACAAGTGGGAATTGTAGTAAACTTGATGCGAAGATAACTGGAATTACGCCTGCTGTATTTACTTTTAATGGAATATGAGAAGATTGTCCTCCCACCATTTTACGTCCTTGCATTTTCTTTGCATATTGTACTGGAATTCTTCTTTCAGCATCTTGTAAAAGTACAACTAACACAGTAGTTGCCACAATTACAGCTAAAATAATAGCTCCTGCAATTACAACAGTTCCAATTTCTTTATTTTTCATAAATTTTTCATATAAACCGTATAAATCACCAGGGATTCTAGATAGGATGTTGATTAACAAGATAATTGAAATACCATTTCCTACACCCTTTTCAGTGATTCTCTCGCCTAACCACATTACCAATGCAGAACCAGCAGTAAGAGTTGCTACTACAGTAAGCACTGATAGAAAACCATAGCTTTCTAAGTAACCTTTTCTACCAAATGTAATCGCTAATCCTAAGCTTTCACCCATTGCTAATGCTACTGTTACAAAACGAGTAATTTTATTAATTTTCTTTCTTCCATCTTCACCATCTTTATGCATTTCTTCTAATGCAGGAATTGCAATTGTTAGAAGTTGAATGATAATAGATGCTGTAATGTATGGAGAAACATTTAATGCAAAGATTGACATTTGCTCAAAAGAACCCCCTGTAAATGAGTTCAATAAACTAAAGGAATCTCCTAGCGAGCTATTCAAAAATTGCTTAATTGCTTCTGAGTTAATCATTGGAGATGCCAATTGGCATCCCACTCTGATTACGATTAACATTAAAAACGTATATAGAAGCTTTTGTCTTAATTCTTTAATTTTAAAGGCATTTCGTAGGGTTTGAAACATCCTAAATCACCTCTGCTTTTCCACCAAGAGCTTCAATTTTTGCAATCGCGCTTTGGCTGAATGCATTTGCCTTAATAGTAAGCTTCTTAGTAAATTCTCCATTTCCAAGGATTTTTACTCCGTCCTTAGGGTTCTTTACGATACCTTTTTCGATTAATGTAGCAACTGTAACTTCAGCACCATTATCGAATACTTCAAGAGCAGATAAGTTAATTCCAATGATTTCTTTAGAATTTCTATTAGTGAATCCTCTCTTTGGAATTCTTCTATATAAAGGCATTTGTCCACCTTCAAAACCTGGTCTTGTTCCACCGCCTGAACGAGCTTTTTGTCCCTTATGTCCTTTACCAGCAGTTTTACCGTTTCCTGAACCATGTCCACGACCTCTTCTGAAGTTATCACTATGTTTAGAACCATCTGCTGGTCTTAAATTAGATAAATCCATTTTGTGCACCTCCTAACTCGCTATAATCTATACTTCTTCAACTTTCACTAAATGTTTTACTTGTTTCACCATTCCACGAACAGCGTCATTATTAGGTAACTCAACAGTTTTATTTACTTTTCTAAGACCTAATGCTTCTACTGTTTTTCTGTGTTTAGGAATTGCTCCAATTGTAGACTTTACTAAAGTAATTTTTAATTTGTCAGCCATTTTATAATCCTCCTTAGCCTAGAATTTCTTCCACAGACTTACCACGAAGTTTTGCAACCTCTTCAGGAGTTTTTAAATTAGCTAGACCTGCAATTGTTGCAAGTACAACGTTCTGTTTATTGTTTGAACCTAAAGATTTTGTACGAATGTTTCTAAAACCTGCAAGTTCAAGTACGGAACGTGCTGGACCTCCTGCGATAATTCCAGTACCTTCTGGAGAAGTCTTTAATAAAACAGATGCACTTCCAAATTTACCAAGGAAATCATGTGGAATACTTCCTTGTTCATTAATTGGAACACTGATTAATTTTTTCATTGCATCTTCTTTCCCTTTACGAATTGCTTCTGGGATTTCAGTAGCTTTTCCTAAACCTGCACCAACGTGACCGTTTTTATCTCCAACTACTACAAGAGCAGCAAATCTGAAGTTACGTCCACCTTTTACTACTTTGGTTACACGTTTGATTGATACTACGTTTTCTTCTAATTCTAATTGACTAGCATCAATAATTGTATGCTTCATTTGTTTTCCTCCTTATTAGAATTGTAATCCAGCTTCTCTAGCTGCTTCTGCTAATGCTTGAATTTTTCCTTGATATATAAATCCGCCTCTATCGAAGACTACAGTAGTAATGCCTTTATCTAATGCTCTTTGTGCAATTACTTTTCCTAAATAAGCAGCTGCATCTACATTATTAGTTTTTTCTAATTCTGCTTTTACTTCTTTTTGAAGTGTTGAAGCAGAAACCAAAGTATTACCAACTGTATCATCAATAATTTGAGCGTACATATGATTATTACTTCTAAAAACAGCTAAACGTGGTCTTTCTGCAGTTCCGCTGAAACGGTTACGAAGTTTCATGTGTTTTTTTACACGAACTTTACTTCTAGATTCTTTACTAACCATTCTATTTTACCTCCAATTATTTCTTACCAGTCTTACCAACTTTGCGTCTAATAACTTCATCAGCGTACTTAATACCTTTACCTTTGTATGGTTCAGGTCTTCTTAATTCTCTGATTTCAGCAGCATATTGGCCAACTTTTTCTTTATCAATACCTTTTACAATAATCTTGTTTTGTCCATCCATTACAGTTTCGATTCCTTCAGGATCTTCCATTGTAACAGGATGAGAATATCCAAGGTTGAAAGTAATTACTTTACCTTGTTTTTGAGCTCTGTAACCAACACCGTTGATTTCAAGCACTTTTTCATATCCTTCAGTTACACCTATAACCATGTTGTTAATAAGTGTTCTAGTTAAACCATGTAATGATTTCATTTTCTTTAAATCGTTAGGTCTTGTAACCACGATTTCGTTGTTTTCACTTTTGATTTGCATTTCAACAGGTAAATTTTTCTCTAATGTACCCTTTGGACCTTTTACAGTCACTTTGTTATTTTCTGCAATTTTCACTTCAACTCCAGCTGGAATTGCGATAGGTAATCTACCGATACGTGACATACTTGCACCTCCTTAAATTATCAGAAGCCTTTGCTTCAGTTTTCAGTCGTCTCAAACTCCTATTCGGGCACGGGATTACCAGTGCCTCAAATAAAAGAATTTAATTTGTTTATTACCAAATATATGCTAAAACTTCTCCACCGATGTTTTGCTTTCTAGCTTCTTTATCAGTAAGAACGCCTTTATTGGTTGAAATAATTGCAATACCAAGTCCACCTAATACTTTTGGAAGATTTTCCTTGCTTGCATATACACGAAGTCCTGGTTTAGAAATTCTCTTAAGACCTGTGATGATTTTTTCATTTTTATCTTTACCGTATTTTAATTCAACACGGATTGTTTTAAAGTTTCCATCTTCCACAACTTCAAAACCTTTGATGTATCCTTCATCTAAAAGGATTTCAGCAATTGCTAATTTCATTTTTGAAGCAGGGATTTCTACTGTATCATGTTTTGCAGTATTGGCATTACGAATTCTTGTAAGCATATCTGCGATTGGATCGCTCATTGTCATTATTAAGTGCCTCCTTCCTAACTCTTAATCTTACCAGCTTGCTTTTTTAACGCCTGGAATTTGTCCTTTGTATGCTAACTCACGAAAACAAATTCTACAAATTCCATATTTTCTTAAGTAAGCATGTGGACGTCCACAAATTCTACAACGTGAATATTCTCTTGTAGAAAATTTTTGCTTGCGTTGTTGTTTTACTACCATTGCTTTCTTAGCCATGGGAACCCTCCTAACTATTTCTTAAATGGCATACCGAATAAAGTTAATAATTCTCTTGCTTCTTCATCAGTTTTAGCAGTTGTTACGAAAATAATATCCATACCTCTTACTTTATCAACTTTATCGTACTCAATTTCAGGGAAAATAAGTTGTTCTTTAATACCTAAAGCGTAGTTTCCTCTTCCATCGAATGCATTTTGATTTACACCTCTAAAGTCACGTACACGAGGTAATGCTAAGTTAATAAGACGATCAGCAAATTCATACATCTTTTCGCCTCTAAGAGTTACTTTACATCCGATTGGCATTCCTTCTCTTAATTTGAAGTTTGCAACAGATTTTCTAGCTCTAGTTACCACTGCTTTTTGTCCAGCAATTGTTTCAAGGTCTTTGATAGCTGCATCTAATAATTTTGCATTATCTTTTGCTTCACCAACACCCATATTGATAACAATTTTATCAAGCTTAGGTACTTGCATAATGTTTTTATATCCGAATTTTTTTGTCATAGCAGCTACGATTTCGTTGCTATAAGTTTCTTTTAATCTACTCAACTTAAAGTGCCTCCTCTCTTAGAATTAGTCGATAATTTCGCCTGTTGCCTTTGCATAACGAACTTTTTTGTCGCCTTCCATTTTAAATCCTACTCTTGAAGGTTTTCCTTGACTTAAGTACATTACGTTAGAAATATCTATAGGTGCTTCTTTTTGAACGATTCCACCTTGTGGATTAGCTTGGCTTGGCTTTGTATGTTTTGTAACTAAGTTAATTCCTTCTACAACTACTTTATTGCCTTTTACGCTAAGAACTTTACCAGTATTTACTTTCTTATGTTTTGATTTTCCAGCAATAACAATTACTTCATCGCCTTTTTTAATTTTACTAGTTGCCACGTTTGACACCTCCTTATAATACTTCTGGTGCTAGGGAAACGATTTTCATGAACTGTTTTTCTCTTAACTCTCTTGCTACAGGTCCAAAAATACGTGTTCCTCTTGGGTTTTTATCATCTTTTATAATTACAGCAGCGTTTTCATCAAATTTGATGTAAGAACCATCTTTACGACGAGCTCCTTTCTTTGTACGTACAACAACTGCTTTTACAACATCACCTTTTTTTACAACACCACCTGGTGTTGCATCTTTAACAGTAGCAACGATTACGTCACCGATGTTAGCATATCTTCTAGTTGAACCACCTAATACTCTGATGCATAAGATTTCTTTTGCTCCAGTGTTATCTGCGACTCTTAGTCTAGTTTCTTGTTGAATCATGCCTTTACCTCCTTTCGATCAAAGAAATTATTTTGCTCTTTCAATAATTTCTACAAGTCTCCATCTCTTATCTTTTGATAATGGTCTTGTTTCCATAACTCTTACTCTATCGCCGATGTTACAATCATTTTGTTCATCATGAGCTTTTAATTTATAAGTTCTTTTGATAATTTTTCCATATAAAGGATGCTTTACATTATCTTCAATAGCAACAACGATAGTTTTATCCATTTTATTGCTAGTAACTTTACCTACACGAGTCTTTCTTAGATTTCTTTCCACAACAATTCCTCCTTCCTAGATGGATTACTGAGCAGCATTAGCCTTTTCAGTGATGATTGACTGAATTCTTGCAATGTTTCTTCTTACTTCTTTAATTCTGCTTGTATTATCTAATTGATTTGTTGCGTTTTGGAATCTTAAATTAAAAAGTTCCTTTTTAGCAGCTACTAATTCTTCATTTAGTTCTGCAGTTGATTTGCTTCTTAAATCTTCTACATACTTAGTTGTTTTCACTGTTATCACCGCCTTCTAAATCTGCACGAGATACAATCTTACATTTCACTGGTAATTTGTGAACAGCAAGACGTAACGCTTCTCTAGCTACTTCCTCAGGTACTCCTGAAATTTCGAACATAACACGACCTGGTTTTACAACTGCTACCCAGTATTCTAATGTTCCTTTACCTTTACCCATACGAGTTTCAGCAGGTTTTGCTGTAACTGGTTTGTCAGGGAAGATTTTAATCCAAACTTTACCACCACGTTTGATGTAACGAGTCATTGCAATACGGGCTGCTTCAATTTGGTTTGATTTAATCCAAGCTGGTTCTAATGCTACGATACCAAATTCACCATTAGAGATTTTGTTACCTCTTAATGCTTTACCTGCCATTGAACCACGGAATTGTTTACGACGTTTCACTCTCTTTGGCATTAACATTATTTTTCGCTCCCTTCCTTATTAGCTTTTGTTGGAAGAATTTCGCCATGGTAAACCCATACCTTAACACCAACTTTTCCATAAGTTGTATCTGCTTCAGCGAAACCATAATCAATATCTGCACGAAGTGTTTGTAGAGGAATTGTTCCTTCACTGTAGAATTCTGTACGAGCCATATCTGCTCCACCTAAACGACCAGAAACGGAAGTTTTGATTCCCTTTGCACCACTCTTCATTGTTCTTGACATACAAGATTTCATTGCACGTCTGAATGAAATACGAGCTTCTAATTGAGCTGCAATATTTTCAGCAACTAATTGAGCATCTTTGTCTGGTTTTTTCACTTCTTTAATGTCTACAATTAACTTTTTATCAGTAAGCTTTTGTAATTCAGCTTTTACTTTTTCAATTTCAGCTCCACCTTTACCAATTACAACACCTGGTTTAGCTGTATAAACGATTACCTTTAAACGATCAGATGCACGTTCAATTTCGATTTTTGAAACGCTTGCACTGTATAATTTTTTCTTAAGGTATGTTCTGATATTATAATCTTCTACTAGGTTATCAGCGAAATCAGCTTCCGCATACCATCTAGAGTCCCAATCTTTTATAACTCCGACTCTTAAACCATGAGGATTAACTTTCTGTCCCATTATTGCCCTCCTTATCTTTCATCAAGCACGATTGTTATGTGGCTCATTCTCTTTTCGATTCTATAAGCTCTACCCTGTGCTCTTGGTCTAATTCTCTTCATTGTAGGTCCTTTATTTGCATAGCATTCTTTAATATATAATTTTTCAGGATTCATTCCATTATTATTTTCTGCATTTGCAATTGCTGACTTTAATAATTTTTCGATTAAGCTTGAAGCATATCTTGGATTGTAAGCTAAAATTCCAAGTGCTGTTTCAACATCTTTTCCTCTAATGGCATCTAAAACGAAACATGCTTTTTGAACTGACACTCTAGCATAAGATAACTTTGCTGATGGTAGTCTGTTTTCTCTTGTATTTTCATTTCTTTCTTTCTTTATCTGGGATCTATGTCCTTTTGCCATTGATAAAACCTCCTTTCAACAAATAACTACTAACGTAATTTTGATTTCTTTTCGTCTTTACCATGACCTCTATAAGTTCTAGTTGCAACAAACTCACCAAGTTTGTGTCCAACCATATCTTCAGTGATATATACAGGTACATGTCTTCTTCCGTCATGAACAGCAATTGTATGTCCTACGAATTGTGGAAAAATTGTAGAACGACGTGACCAAGTTTTAATCACTGACTTCTCATTTGCTGCATTCATTGCTTCAACCTTTTTTAACAAACTTTCGTCTGCAAATGGTCCTTTTTTAAGTGAACGAGCCATATTCTTGCCTCCTTATGCTTATTTAACGTTCTTACCGTCTCTAGTTCTAACGATTAATTTATTTGATTGCTTGTTTTTCTTTCTTGTCTTTAAGCCAAGTGCTGGTTTACCCCAAGGTGTACATGGGCCTGTACGACCGATACTAGTTCTACCTTCACCACCACCATGTGGATGGTCATTAGGGTTCATAACAGAACCACGAACTGTAGGTCTAATACCCATATGACGTTTACGTCCTGCTTTACCAATGTTAACAAGATCATGTTCAATGTTACCAACTTGACCAATTGTTGCTCTACAAATGATTGGTACCATTCTCATTTCACCTGAAGGTAATCTAAGAGTTGCATATTTACCTTCTTTTGCCATTAATTGAGCTGAGTTACCCGCTGAACGAACTAATTGTCCACCTTTTCCAGGATATAATTCAATGTTGTGAATTTCAGTACCAACTGGAATGTTTTCTAATGGTAACGCATTACCAACTCTAATTTCAGCTTCTGGTCCACTTACAATAGTAGCTCCAACCTTTAAACCGTTAGGTGCTAAGATATAAGCCTTTTCACCATCTACATAATTGATTAATGCAATGTTTGCTGTTCTGTTTGGATCGTATTCGATTGCTACAACCTTACCTGGAACACCATCTTTTCTTCTTTTAAAATCAATAATTCTATATTTTCTCTTCGAACCGCCACCGCGATGTCTTACTGTAATTTTTCCTTGATTGTTACGACCAGCAGTTTTGCTTAATGAAACAACTAGAGATTTCTCTGGAGTTGATTTTGTAATTTCATTAAAATCCAAACTAGTCATATGTCTTCTGGAAGGTGTATATGGGTTAAAATTCTTAATTCCCATTTTTTGCACTCCTTTCAATATCTAATTTGTTATCACGCTTTATTGCGTATAAGTTACCGTTTCTCTTATAGACCTTGGAAAATCTCAATATCTTTGCTATCTTCAGTTAATTGAACGATTGCTTTTTTGTATTTTGCTGTTCTTCCGAACACATTTCCACGTCTTTTTACTTTACCATCGTTGTTGATAGTATTTACTTTCTTTACTTTAGTTCCTTCAAACATTTTTTCAACTGCTTCTTTGATTTGAACTTTGTTTGCACTTGGTTGAACTAAGAAAGTATACTTTTTTTCGCTCATAGCGTTCATACTTTTTTCAGTGATGACTGGTTTAAGTATTACGTCATAGTATTTAATATCTGCCATTATGCGTACACCTCCTCAATTGTTGCCACTGCTGCTTTTGTAACTACTAATGTATCATATTTTAAGATATCATAAACATTAATTGTATTTGTATAAGCAGTTTTTACTGTTGGGATATTTCTTGCTGATAAAGCAACGTTGTCATTCTTTTCTCCAAGTACAACTAACGCTTTCTTTACCTTTAAGTTATCAAGAATTCCTTGGAATTTCTTTGTTTTGATTTCATCAAGTTGTAATTCATCTAATACAACAATTTTGTTTTCAGCTACTCTTGAACTTAAAGCAGACTTAAGAGCAAGTCTTCTTTCTTTCTTGTTTAGCTTAAATGAATAATCTCTTGGCTTTGGTGCAAATACAACACCACCACCAGTCCATTGTGGAGATCTTGTAGATCCTTGTCTTGCATGACCAGTTCCTTTTTGTCTCCAAGGCTTTCTTCCACCGCCTCTGACTTCAGAACGTGTCTTAGCACTTTGTGTACCTTGGCGATTGTTAGCTAATTGACTTACAACTGCCATATGCACTAAATGTTCATTTATTTCAACACCGAATACAGAATCGTTAAGCTCTAACTTATCAACTTCTTTTCCTTCGATATTATAAACAGATACTGTTGCCATTTGTGAATGCCTCCTTCCTTACTTCTTACGCTTTTACTGTTTCTTTTAACATTACTAAAGATTTCTTAGGTCCTGGTACAGCACCTTTTACTAAAATAATGTTATTTTCTACATCTATTCTTACAACTTCAAGGTTTTGGATTGTTACACGTTTGCATCCCATATGTCCTGGCATCTTTTTACCTTTAAACACTCTACCTGGAGTTGTAGCTGATCCGTTGGAACCTGCATGACGATGATATTTTGAACCGTGAGCTGAAGGACCTGATTTTAATCCGTGTCTCTTAATACCACCTGCGTATCCTTTACCTTTTGATTTTGCAGTTGCATCAATCTTATCGCCTTCTGCAAAGATATCAGCTTTGATTTCTTGTCCTACTGTGTATTCTTCAGCATTTTCAAATCTGAACTCTCTTACATACTTCTTAGCTGCTACGCCTGCTTTTTCAAAATGTCCTTTTTCTGGTTTGTTTGTAGCTTTTTCTTTTTGATCTACAAAACCAACTTGTACCGCGCTATATCCATCATTTTCAACAGTTTTTACTTGAGTTACTGCACATGGTCCAGCTTGCAATACTGTTACTGGAGTTAATACTCCGTCTTCGTTGAAGATTTGAGTCATTCCGACTTTTGTTGCTAAAATTGCTTTCTTCATTAAAATTTGCCTCCTATTAAATCTACAGCGGATTGTACTTTTGTACAATCATCCTAGACGGCTTACTCTATCATAAACCCTAAAGGATTGTTACTTCATTTGATTTACTTATTTTTCATTTTAATGTCAATATGCACACCAGCTGATAACTCTAGTCTAGATAATTCATCAACCGTTTTTTGAGTAGGTGTGATAATGTCAATTAATCTTTTGTGAGTTCTTTGTTCAAATTGTTCTCTAGAATCTTTGTACTTATGAACAGCTCTAAGAATAGTTACTACTTCTTTCTTAGTTGGCATTGGAACTGGTCCACTCACCTTTGATCCTGTTTTCTTTACAGTTTCAATAATGCTTTTTGCTGCTTGATCGATTAATTGATGATCATACGCCTTCAATGTGATTCTCATTACTTGACTTGCCATAAAAAAAGTCGCCTCCTTTTCGCACTTAATTGCAGTACGACAAGCGGTGACTGTACACTTACCCGCGTGTATCTTCTTAAAACTTACACGCTCTGCCCTAGGCAGATGTTAAATTAGTACAGTGACTTGTCGCCAGTTTCATAACTTGACATTCGCTCCACAGAAAACCTATACCATATGTATAGCAACCTCATGCTTCACAGCTATCAATGTCACAACAAAAACAAGTATATCGTAATTTCAAGCACTTTGCAAGGATTTTTTTCATTTATTTTAAAAAATAATTGCACAAACTTTACAAACCTTCTTTTCATTTTTTGTGCACTTTTTCCTCGCATTCCCTTTCTTGACTTACCTCTTTCTTTTCTATATTATATATAGAAGAAACACAATAACATTTTGGAGGAACTGATATGTGGATAGCTGATAATTGGAAGGATTACCAAGTACTAGACGCATCAGGTGGCGAAAAGCTCGAGCGTTGGGGCAACTATATTTTGCTTCGTCCTGATCCACAGGTACTTTGGAATACACCAAAAAATGCAAAAGAATGGAAGAAATTAAACGGACACTACCATAGAAGCAATCGTGGCGGAGGAGAATGGGAATTTTTCAACCTCCCAGAGCAATGGGAAATTCATTACAAGGATTTAACCTTTCATTTAAAGCCCTTTAGCTTTAAACACACTGGCCTTTTCCCAGAGCAAGCTACTAACTGGGATTGGTTTTCAGAATTAATCAAAAAAGCAAACCGTCCTATTAAGGTATTAAATTTATTTGCATATACAGGTGGTGCAACCTGTGCTGCAGCTAAGGCTGGCGCTAGTGTAACCCATGTAGATGCATCAAAAGGTATGGTAACCTGGGCAAGAGAAAATGCCAAGGCTTCAGGATTAGAAAACGCTCCTATTCGTTGGTTAGTAGATGATTGTGTCAAATTCGTTGAACGAGAAATTCGCCGCGGCAATCATTATGACGGAATTATTATGGACCCTCCTTCTTACGGTCGTGGTCCAAAGGGAGAAATCTGGAAAATTGAAGAGCAAATTCATCATTTTATTCAACTTTGCAGCCAATTGCTCAGCGATCAGCCACTATTTTTCTTAGTAAATTCTTACACCACTGGATTACAGCCTGCTGTCCTTTCCTATTTAGTAGGAACTGAAATAGTTTCAAAACACGGAGGTTCAGTTGTATCTGATGAAATCGGTCTTCCTGTAAAAGAAAGTGGCTTAGTGTTGCCCTGTGGTGCTTCTAGCCGTTGGAGCCTATAAACCTACACCGCATTCTTTAACACAAAAACAACAAAAAAGGTATCTCACCTCTTACGGGAGATACCTTTTATTTTTTCTTAAATCAAATTTTTAATTTTACCATTCATAATGGTGTAGCTGTCCTTCTAACTCAAAATTTTTAAATCCTTGTTGTCTTAAGGCTTCATAAACCACAATGGAAACCGAATTAGATAAATTCAAAGAACGAATAGCTGGCAGCATAGGAATGCGAATCGCAGTTTCTTTATAATCCAATAATATTTCTTCCGGAATACCAGCACTTTCTTTCCCAAACATAATATAGCAATCCTCTTCATACTGTACATCAGCATAGGTTTGCTTCGCCTTTGTAGTTGCCATATATATTTTTGCACCAGGATTTTTCTCAAGAAACTCCTCAAAATTAATATATGTTCTTACATCAAGTTTTTCCCAATAATCTAACCCTGCTCTTTTTACAGTTTTATCGTTAATCTTAAATCCCAAAGGCTCTATTAAATGAAGTACAGAGCCAGTCGCAACACAGGTTCTTCCAATATTCCCTGTATTAGCTGGCATTTCTGGTTCATGTAGTACAATATTCAACATATCTTTACAACTTCCTAATTCTGATCTTGTCTAATTGCTAAATTAAATTCTATTACTTTGTTTTCTTCATATTGAATTGGAATACTCAAATTCGTTACAGGAGTAGCAAGAGACATTTTTCCTCTAGCTACTGTAGGTGGAGTAATATCGATTCCCACTCCATTTACTGAAAACACAGTTGCTGCATTTCCCATAATCATATTTCCTAGCTCACTAATAGCACTAATAGATAACTCATCTAACTGTTCAATTGGCATCATACACATTTTTCCAGCAATATCACAAGCAATCTGCTCCGAAAACGTAATTAAAACCTGTCCTCTTAACTCACCTGTTACACCAATTAATATTACAACTGTATCATCACTAAACTCGGTTCCTTTAACGGTTGGTTTTCCTACCTTTGGAGTGCAACCACACATATCTGATAAAATCTTGGTAGCAGCCATCAAAAAGGTATTAATATGTTCTGCATTTACTCCAGCCATTATGTATCCTCCTAATTTTCTTCTATCTAAACACTGTATTTTACAGAAAATTCTAACACGACTTTCACTTTTTTTCAACATAGTTCCACAAGAAAAGTGCTTTTTGTAACATTTTCACTAAGATATTCCACACTTTCCCCTAAAGTCTATGCACAAATCTTCCTATTCGCTCCATAGCATTTCTTAATTCCTCAATGGAATACGCATAAGAAACCCGAAGGAAGCCCTCACCGCTATCTCCAAACGCCGTTCCTGGCACTACTGCCACCTTTTCTTCTTTAAGAAGTCTGTTGGCAAACTCATCAGAAGTCAAACCAAAGGCAGTAATATTAGGAAAGGCATAGAAAGCTCCCAATGGCTCAAAACATTTCATTCCTATTTTTTCAAATTCATTTAAAAGGAATTTTCTTCGTTGATTATAAGACTCTCTCATAAGCTGAACGTCTTCTTCACAATTTTTAAGTGCTTCTATGGCAGCATACTGTCCTGTTGTTGGAGCACACATAATAGCAAATTGATGTATTTTTGTAATTTGCTCCATAATCAAACGTGGTCCCACTGCATATCCCATTCTCCAGCCTGTCATTGCAAACGCCTTAGAAAATCCATTAATCACAATGGTACGTTCCCTCATCCCCTCTAGCGATGCAATACTTATATGTTCTCCATTGTAAATTAATTCAGAATAAATTTCATCTGATATAACAAACAAATCCTTTTCCACAACTACATCTCGAATTGCTTCAAGGTCTTCCTTTGTCATAACTGCTCCAGTTGGATTATTAGGATAGGAAAGCACTAACACCTTTGTTTTATCTGTTACTGCAGCTAGAAGCTCCTCCTTTGTAAGACGGAACTGATTCTCTTCCTTTAAAGGTATGGTAACTGGCACACCATCTGCCATTAGCGTACATGGGATATAGGATACAAAGCAAGGCTGTGGAATAATTACTTCATCTCCTGGATTTAACATAGCTCGAAGTGCTAAATCAATTCCTTCACTTCCCCCTACCGTTACTACGATTTCCTTTGCTGGATCATAAGATACATGAATCTTTTTTTCTAAATATTTGGAAATTTCTGTTCTCAGTTCAATTAACCCTGCATTTGCAGTATAAAAGGTTCGTCCTTTTTCTAAAGAATAGATTCCTTCTTCTCGCACTCTCCAAGGAGTATCAAAATCCGGTTCCCCTACTCCTAGCGAGATTGCATCTGGTATTTCGCTTACTAAATCAAAGAACTTCCTAATTCCCGAAGGTTTAATATCAACCACTTTATCTGATAATGGATTTCTCATGGTGTTACTGCCATCCTTTCATGATTTTCTTCTCCAACCATAGTGACTCCATGGTCTTTGTATTTCTTTAATACAAAATGAGTAGAGGTACTAAGAACTGTGTCAAGAGGTGCAATTTTTTCTGATACAAAAGCTGCTACCTGCTTCATAGTCTTCCCTTCAATAAACACTGCAATATCAAAAGCTCCCGACATTAAGTAAAGGGAACTCACCTCACGGAATTTACTAATTCGCTTTGCAATTTTATCGTATCCTTCTCCTCGCTCTGGAGTAATTTTAAGCTCGATTAAGGCGACTACCTTTTCAGAGTTCGTTTTATCCCAATCAATCATGGTATGATAGCCACAAATTATCTTTTCATTTTCCATATCCTGTATTTCATTGGCGATTTCTTTTTCATCTTTTCCTAGCATTACCGCCATATCATGCAAATTAATTTTGCTATTCTTTTCTATCATGCGTAGAATTTCTTCTCTCATAAGCGCTCACTCTTTTCTTATTATTTTCTGTTTACAGGCTACTCCCATATTTTATATATTTCATCACTTTTTGGTGGGGTTAGGAAGCGTTTTTCTTCTTCTAGTATTACAACTCTCTCCTTATCCTCCACTATTTTCCCTATAATAGTCGCTTCGATTCCTTTCGCCTTTAATGCATCCACCACATCGTTTCCTCTGTCTGCCACAATCAAAAGGCTTCCACTAGAAATGAGCATATAAGGGTTTAAATCAAAATAATTGCAAAACTCAATGGTTTCCTGCTTAATAGGAATCTTCGAAAGCTGTATTTCCATTCCTACCTCTGAAGCTTCCCCTACCTCCCAAAGGGCACCAAATATACCACCCTCTGTAATATCATGCATAGAAGTAACATTGTATTCCTTGGCAATCATCGCTTCCTTTACAATGGATAGCTGATTCTTCATCTCTTTTGCCTGTTCAATAAACTCTTTAGAATATCTGGTACTTAATTCCTCTTCCTTTTCTGTTGCCATAATGTAAGTACCTTCAATTCCAATCGACTTTGTAACAATAATCTCCTGCCCTGGTTTCGCACCTTTTGTGGTAATACGTTGATTCTTTTTGGCCTTTCCCACTCCTGTAATAGAAAGCACTGGTTGGTTCACTGCATCTGTAACCTCTGTGTGTCCTCCCATAATCTGAATATTCATAGCAGAGCAGGCCTGCTGCAATTGCTCCATAATGTTTTTTAGAGTCTTTTCACTAGAAGGATTAGGTAGTAACACTGTAACCATAATTCCAATAGGCTCTGCCCCATTAGAGGCTAAATCATTGGCGGTTACATGCACTGCTAGGGTACCTATATCTTTGGTAGTACCTGTAATTGGATCTGTAGAAATCACAAATTCTTCATCCTCTTTTAACGCAACAATGGCGCAATCCTCTCCAATTGAAGCCCCTACCAAGACTTCATCTCGTTTCGTTTTTAACTGATTTAAAACACTTCTTGATAATACAATCTCTGGTACCTTTCCTACCTTCATGTTTCCACCTATATAGATCCTTTCTTCTTTTCTCTTTCATCCAAATCCCTAGTTTTCATTCAAGCTTTCTTCTTTTTCTTCCTCTGCATCCTTTTTAGGCTTCTCATTTTCCTTTTCAGGAGTTGGCTTTTTATTATTGTTTGTATCTTTGTCTGGATTCTTCTTGTCCTCTGAATTATTTTGATTGTCCTTATCTTCCTTCTTTTCGTCCTTCTTTGTACCTACTGTTACTCGTCTTGGCGAAGCCTGATAAGTACTAGTATTTACTAATACCTTTTCTTGTAAAACACCACCTACATAAATATACTTCCATAGCTTCACCTGATATCCTACATGAGCGGACTGAGTTACAATTCTTTTGCCTTCTTGTAGAGTTGGATCCTCTTTTTCAATGTCCTTACCTGGAGCAATGGTACTAATAATCTCGTTTTTAAACTCAATGGTACGATTAGGATCTCTTGTTTCCTCTCCATAAATACGGAAGGTAAGCTGACGGTTATTTACTACACCTTCTACATAAATTGGTACATCTGTATTATTTTTAAACTTAAAATTCTTATAGGTTCCCGAAATAGCCGCATCCGCAGCATATTGTACATAAGAAACCACCATAGAATGAGGGGCACGTTCTGTTACCTCAAGCTCCGCTCTTAATACTGCGTTATATAAAGTAGAAGATACTTGACAAATTCCGCCTCCTACACTTTCTACTACCTCACCATTAGAATAAGAGCCTGCCATACTATATCCATTAGACTGTACCACTGGACCGATTACATCATAGGTAGAAAATTCTTCTCCCGGATACACCAAGGTTCCATTAATGAGTCCTGCTGCATTAGATACGTTATTTGCTCTACTCGCAGATGACGTTGCAAATGAAGTTGTAAATTCACCAATTACATCCTTTACTCTAGCTAAATCTTCTGAACTATGCTTTGGCGCTTCCTCTGTTACCACCAAATCAAATTCCACTGCTTCTTTCTGAAAGCTTTCATTTAAAAAAGATATTAGCTTACTTTGACTCTCTTTTTTATCAATGGTTTCTCCCATTTGCTCAGGAATGATTTGAAAGCTACCTCCCACCTTTTTCAAGCCCGCATTGGTAGCTTTTTTTACTAAGTCGTCCTTCTTTTCTTCAATAAACTGACCAAAGGTAACTTCATTTAAATTCTTAGTGGTTTTAATTTGATACTCCTGCTGCTGTAAGTCCTTTTTTTCTTTGTAGCATTTAATAATGTTTCCTTTTTTACCATATGATACTGCTGTTTCCACCGCTTCATCCACATTCACAGAATATCCTATTTCTCCCAAGGTAGACTCAACCTTTTTCTCTCCTACCTTAAGTGTGATCGCAACGCCCTTTTGTGCGTTAATCTCATTTTCTAATTTAGAAACAGCCTCTTCCTTCGTACAGCCACCTACTGCCACACCATCAATATAAATACCTTCTAAAATTGCATCCTCATTGGTATCAGCCAAAGCAATTTGAAACCAAATACCTATTCCAGCTAGGATTGTTACCATAAATGCTGCTACTGTTACCATTATTTTTTTTCTCATATGACTTTCCTTTCCCAATACTACCTTTTTAGCCTTACTGCTTCACCAAGCATCTAGGCTAATTGACAAACTTACTGATATTATGTATATTCAAGATATCGTCGATATAACGTGATACAACTTGTAGGTCTTTCCTACAAAAAGCTTGGTAAAATAGCTCCAAGCACCATTGCAACAATGATTACACCTACGATTACTCTTGCAACTACTTTTTGGTTTTTTTTATTATAAAAATTAAACATTTTTTTATTTCCTTTCTTTTATATATTATATTTTATGGAGGTTACCATGCGATTTTTATTTTTACCTTATGTTATTATATTTGTATTATGGCTTAACTATGAAATCAAAAAGTCTCATAAAAAAACCAAGAACCGCAACGAACGTTTTTGGGCTCTTGAACACAAGGCCAACGGAGTGCGAAAGCAAGACATTAGCACCCTTGACTATATTAACATTCCTATGAACCAGCTCCCTTTTCAGATTAAGGATGACAAACAACTACTTGAATATCAGGAAACCATTCTTTCCTTAAAAGAAGAAAAAATATTAAACCTACAAGATAAAACTAACACCGATTTAAAGCTTTTGTACGGCGTAGGAAATCTTAACTTTCTTACTCAATGCGACAGTAATTTCGCCACTCTTCTTCGTACCATTTACTTATGGGGCAATCGCTTAGCAGAGCTTGATTACACCAAAGAAGCCATAGCCTTATTAGAATATGGCGTCACCCTACAAACTGACTTAAAAAAGCATTATGATTTACTAGGAAGCTTATATGTAAAAACGAATCAATTAGGAAAAATCCCTCCCTTAATTGAAAAAGCAGACAAGCTAACCTCAATTATGAAGCCCAGCATTGTTGCTTCTTTACAAAAGCTTTTATCTTAGCCAAAATTACGATAAATAACTAAATACTTATGTTCTTTGGTATGGTATTTTACCATACTGAAGAATAATGGCATCAATGGCTTTTGACGCTTCACTTTTAGAAAGCTCCTTTTTTAAGTTTTCATCCTTTATTTTATGATATTTTATCAAATCATTCAAGTATCGTTTTTGTTTTATTGTCATTGGTTCT
Organism: Lachnospiraceae bacterium; assembly: GCA_017390525.1. GTDB lineage: Bacteria > Bacillota > Clostridia > Lachnospirales > Lachnospiraceae > RGIG989. The sequence continues at coordinate 28,345 of JAFPBJ010000135.1, forward strand.
TGCTTTTTCACCTTATAGCTTAGGGGCTGAAAACAAAATAGCTCTTTATGGTCCTTTTCAAACTCCTTTGACATGGCTTCATAAATGTAATGAGTTGCCAAGGCATCATGATATGCCCTGTGAGCATGCTCATTTTTATACCCATAATGGGCACAAAGGGCATCTAAATTTCTCTTAGGCAAATCCTTAAGTAGCTTTCTAGCTATGGAAAGCGTATCATTTCCTTGCTTTTCAAAGGAAATTCCATGACGATAGGTGGCTGTTTTCATAAATTTATAATCAAACATTACATTATGTCCTAGCAAAGGATACTCTTCACAAAACTGTACAAACTCCTTTACCACATCTTTTTCTTCTAAGCCAGCCTCTACCATTTCCTGGGTAATATTGGTCAGATCCACAATCCTTGGCTCTAAGGTGCAATGAGGGTTGATAATTCTATTATATCTAGCAATTACCCTTCCCTCCTTAACCTTTACGGCACCTACTTCTATAATTCGATTCTTAACAGGGTCTAGACCTGTCGTTTCTAAGTCAAACACGACATAAGAATGACTCACGATTCTTCACCTCCTACCCCTTTGGCTCCGTACAAAATCCCCTTAATACACACTCACTACATTTTGGTGTTCTAGCGATACATACACTTCTTCCGTGAGCAATAATCTGAATATTGTATAAAATCCACTGAGATTTTGGTAATACCTTCATTAAATCCTGCTCAATTCGAACTGGGTCCTCTGACTTCGTTAAGCCCAATTTTCTAGAAATTCTCTTTACATGAGTATC
>JAFPBJ010000136.1 GCA_017390525.1 Lachnospiraceae bacterium
AAAACGATAAAATTGCCGACGTTGTAGCTTAGATAAAGGAGTTTTTCGTTCAAGAACTAAAAAGAACATATTATTTTCTTTATATCGTTCTACAATGGTGGCTTTACATTGATATAGCCCACTAGACGTGTAAAAGCAAAGGGAATATCCTGTTCCTACCTCTAATGGAATAATTCTTCCACCTTCTATTGGCATATTAATTTTAAGCTTTGAATCTTTCAGTATGTCTGCAATCTGACTAAAGTAGATTTTTTTAGGCTGTACTTCCTTAACCATACTCCGGTCCATTAAAATTAAGTCTAATTTATTTCCAATTTCGATTACTTCCTTCATAAGCCTCCTCCACTTTATTTACGTCGTCTTCGTATCAACTTTAAGAATACATTTGTAATGCCCACATTATCTTTTTGCACTGCTGTTTCCTGACATAATATCCCTTCAGATATGCTTGTAAATGCTTCTGTTGCCAATGCTTTTGGATATGCTAAAGTGACAGGCTGTTGTGATAATACAGCCTTTTGCATGAGTTGGTCATTTGGCACACAGCCTAAGTAATTTAATTTTAAATTCAAAAACTTATCTGCTACTACGCTTAGCTTTTGAAATAACTCTTTTCCTTCATTTATATTTTCCACTCTATTTGCCAAAATGCTCAAAGTTTTTTCTTGTTCGTTAAAGACTTTTTTACGATTTAAAACCTTTAAAAGTGCATATGCGTCTGTAATGGAAGTTGGCTCAGGTGTTACAACTAATAATATTTCTGAGCTAAATAATACAAATTCTAACACTGTATTAGAAATTCCTGCCCCCGTATCAATAATAATTACATCGGCGATACTATCTAACTTAGAAAGCTTTTGAATTAGTTGATTTACTTGATTAGAATCTAAATTTACTAATTCTTGTACACCAGAGCCACCTGAAATAAATCCAATTCCTAAGGGACCTTTGGTTACAATTTCTTCTATGGTTTTATCCTTATAAATCAAATCTCCAATGTTGTACTGTGGTCGAATGCCAAGCATAACCTCAATATTTGCTAATCCGAAATCAGCATCTAAAATGACTACCCTTTTTCCTGCCTTTGTAAGCTCAATTGCTAAATTTACAGAAACACTGGACTTACCTACTCCACCTTTTCCACTAGTAACAGTAATCACTCTAGCTAAGGGCTGGTCACTTTCCTGCATACTAATCATTTTTCGTAATCTTTCTGCTTGATCCATCTAATCACTCCCCCCCAACAATTGTTTGGCTATGTTTTGGGCATCTAAAACACAAATGTCATCTGGAACATTTTGTCCATTGGTTGCATATGATAATGGTAATTTTGTTAACATACGAATATTTAGTATATTTCCTAAACATCCTGTTTCATCAAGCTTTGTAAAAATAAGCTTATAATTTGTAATTTTGCTGTAGGTTTCTGTTATTTTTACTAAATCCCTATATTTTGTGGCTGCACTAAGCACTAAATAAATTTCCTGTTTATAGTCTTTCGACGCTTCTAGTAAGCTTTTTAAATCATTGCATTGTTCCTCATTCTTATGGGAACGTCCTGCAGTGTCTACTAAGATTAAATCATAATCTGAAAATTCCTCTATTGTTTTCTTAATTTCCTCTGGTTCATATACTACCTTAATTGGAATCGATAAGATATTCGCATAGGTTCTGATTTGCTCTACTGCAGCAATTCGATAGGTATCTGCAGTAATTAAGGCTACCTTCGCTTTTTTCTCTAGCTTAAGCTTAGAAGCAATTTTAGCAATAGTAGTGGTTTTTCCCACCCCAGTTGGCCCAATAAAATAAATTAGCTTTGGTCCATTTCCAGTATTATGTTCTAGCTCAATCATATCTGGCTGTCCTAGCTTTAATACGATTCTTTGATATACATTGGCAAGAACATCATCAATTTTTAGCTTAACATCCTTTTTATTTTCAATATCCTTTACAATCTCTCTTGCAAACTCTTGTTCAACCTCATGATCCATCAACTGTTTTTGCACTAATTCAATCATAGCACGATTGTAATCTTCTTTACTATCTTTTTTTTCAGCCTCCTTATTTTCTTCCTTTTTCTCCTCTTCCCCTTCTTTCTCTTTGATAGAGCTTTCTTTTTTTAACTCCATTTCCTTTTCAATCATTTTGGCTAAATTATTCAGTTTTTCTTCGATAGCAGATTCTTTTTCCTCTTTTTTCCTTTCTAAAGTTACTTCCTTCTCCTCTTTCTTCTTCTCTTCTTGCTTACTTGCTTCCTCTGCTTGTTTCATTTGTACCTTAAAGGTTCCTTCTTCCTTTTCATCAATTGCTGCTGTTACTTCCACCTTAGACTTACGAAACATCTTAAAAATCCCTTTGGGATTCATAGTCTTAATGTTCATCACAATTGCATCTTTTCCAAGCTCATTTTGTGCTAATAATATTGCTTCCTTTTCTGTCTCTGCTTGAAATTTTTTAATTATCATTCTGCTGTCACCATCCCTACTGATTGTAATTCTACATTGGAGTCAATTTCATTATATGAAATTACAATTAAATCTCTAAAATAATCCTGCGTTAGCTTTTTAAAGTACATTCTAACAATTGGAGAAGTAATAATAATCGGACTTTTCCCAACACTTTCCAATTTTGAAACCTGTTCTTCTACTGACTTCATTAGTGCCTGTACTCTTCCTGGATCAAGAGTAATATAAGCACCTTGCTCTGTTTGTTTTACAGAATCCATAATTTCTTGTTCACTCTTTGGATCTAGTGTTACTACACTAGTCATTTCATTTGGTGCAAAATATTTACCAGAAATTGCACGTTTTAGACTTTGTCTTACATATTCTGTTAACACATCGGTATCCCTTGTTGTAGGTGCATAATCTGCTAAGGTTTCAAAAATTGTAATTAAATCTCTAATAGAAATTCCCTCTTGCAATAGATTCTGTAATACCTTTTGAATCTCACCTACACCCAATAATTTTGGTACTAATTCTTCTATTAATGTTGAGTTTGAATCCTTTACATTGTTGATTAAGTTTTGTACATCCTGTCTTGTTAATAATTCATCTAGGTTAGAGCGAATCACTTCCGTTAAATGCGTAGCAATAATGGAAGGTGGGTCAACTACTGTATAACCAAGAGATTCTGCTCGTTCTCTCTGTGCTTCTGTAATCCAAATTGCTGGTAAATGGAAGGATGGCTCAAAGGTAGGGATTCCTGTAATTTCCTCTTCTACAAATCCAGGATTCATTGCCATATAGTGATCAAATAAAATCTCACCTTCACTTACCTGTATTCCTTTAATTTTAATAATATATTGATTTGGATTAAGCTGAATGTTATCTCTTAAACGAATAATTGGTACCACAGTACCTAATTCTAAGGCTATCTGTCTTCTAATCATAACCACACGGTCAAGTAAATCTCCACCTTGATTTACATCAGCAAGAGGAATAATACCATAACCAAACTCTAACTCGATTGGATCCACTTGCAATAAGGAATTTACATTTTCATGTCTTCTAATTTCATCAGCTTCCACCTCTTCTGCTTCTACTTCCTCCTCAATGGCTGAAACAGCTTCCTTTCGCGAGAAAATGTATCCAAGTACAATAAAGGTCGCACCAAAAACAATAAAGGTAAGACCAAGAGGGGTAAATCCAAGTAAGACAAGGACTCCACCTACCATATAAAGAACCTTAGGATTCGTAAATAATTGTCCTAAAATCATATCTCCAATTTGGGCATCCTTTGACGCTTTCGTTACAATGATACCTGTTGCCAAAGAAATAAGTAAGGAAGGAATCTGGCTTACTAAACCATCACCAATAGTTAAAATAGTGTATCGTTCAAAGGCTTCTGACATACTCATACCATTACGCATAACTCCCATTAACAAACCACCCACAAAGTTAATTGCAGTAATGATTAAACCTGCCATGGCATCTCCCTTAACATACTTCGTAGCACCATCCATGCTACCAAAGAAGGAAGATTCCTCTTGTAGCTTTTGTCTTCTTTCAATTGCCTGTTTATCAGTAATGGCACCAGTATTTAAATCTGCATCAATTGCCATTTGTTTTCCAGGCATTGCATCTAAGGTGAATCTTGCCGTTACCTCTGATACTCTTTCTGAACCTTTATTGATTACTACCATTTGAACAATAATCAAAATAATGAAAATAATAAGTCCAATAATGGTATCTCCTCCACCTACGAAGCTACCAAAGGTTTCTACTACCTTTCCAGGATTACCAGTGGTAAGAATTAATCTGGTAGAAGATACATTAAGGGCAATACGAAATGTGGTTGTAAATAATAAAATCGTTGGAAAGCTGGACATATCGAGAATTTCTAATGAAAAAAGTGCACTAAAAACAATAATTAATGCCATAGAAATATTAAATCCAATTAAAATGTCTAATAGTACACTAGGCATAGGTATAATTAGGAAAATAACCGCTGCTACTAAATAAGCACCAATTGCCAAGTTTGTTTTTTTCATTTTCTCTTACCTCCCAACTTTATCTATTTTTCTTAAGATTGTATACATACGCTAGCACTTCTGCTACAGATTGATATAACTCTGGTGGAATTTCCATTCCAATTTCCACGTTAAAATATAGCATTCGTGCTAAGGGTTTATTTTCAACTATTTCAATTTTATTTTCTCTAGCTAGTTCCTTTATCTTACCTGCTAGATAATCAGCACCCTTTGCCACAACCACTGGTGCACTAGATGTATCTGCATCATAGGAAAGTGCCACTGCAAAGTGGGTTGGATTTGTAATAATAACATCTGCCTTAGGAACACTTTGCATCATTCTTCTTTGAGATGCTGCACGCATTTTACTTTTAATCTGACTCTTTACCTGAGGATCTCCCTCGGTATTTTTCATTTCATCCTTTACTTCCTGCTTTGTCATCTTAATTTCATTTTTATGTTTTATTTTCTGATAAATTAAATCGGCAAATCCAATTACTAAAAGTGCCAAACTAATTTTCATTCCCATATTGATTACAATATCCCCAATGACCTCTAAGGCTTGATTTAAGGACATATCGTAAAAGGAAAAGATTGTCATAACCTGATCCTTTAACGTGGAATATGCAATATAGGAAATAAAAATAATTTTTAACACTGATTTAAGCAATTCTACTAATGAATTTCCTGATACAATTCGCTTAAGTCCTTTCATTGGATCCATTTTGCTAAACTTGGGCATCAATGGTTTTGTTGTAAACTTAAACTTAATCTGAGTACTAGTTGCAAGTAATGCTACTACAAAGCCAATCACTAGTGTAGGAAAAATAATTTTTATAATTGATAACAAAATCTGATCACTCAGCTGCTTCGTATTGTAAACCTGCAATCCATTTTCAGTATAGTAATCTATTTTTCCATAAAATAACGAAAAAGCATGAATGAATTCCTTTCCTATGTACGGAATTAAAAACTTTAAGGACATAAATAATCCAAAAAGAGAAATCGCTAAGGTTAACTCCCTACTTAAAGCTACCTGACCTTCTTTTCTAGTATCTTCAATTTTTTTGCCAGTAGGCTCTTCTGTTTTTTCTCCACCTGGCCCGTCTTTTGCAAAGAACTGCAAGTTACATTGCAAAAGTAATTTTTCCTGCTTCATAGGTTGTCACCCTTTATACATTGCTTTTATTACAAGATTTACAATTTCCTTCATTTCGCTAAATACAAAATCAGATATACTAGGTAAATACATTACTGTTACCACTAATACTGCCATTCCAAGAAATACCTTAAGCTGTAATCCTACTACAAACATATTCATCTGTGGCGAAGCCTTAGCAAGGATTGCTAAAATTGCATTCAATAATAAAATGGATGCAAATACAGGCAATACAATTCGAAAACCAATTATAAAGTAATCCTGCATAAACTTTAGAAATACCTCAAACAGCTTTTCAGAATTATACTGAATTTCCCCTACCGGCACCACTTTAAAGGAATCAACTAGAGCAGAAATTACAAAAAAGTGCATATTAGTTACAATCATTACTAATAATACTAAATACTGATAGAAATTACCTGTAATAGATACTTGCATACGATTTACAGGATCAAATAAGGTTACCATTGAAAATCCAATATCTATATCTATAATCTGACCAGCAAAGGTAATAATTGTCATACAAATATTCGCAAAAAATCCTATTAGTAGTCCTACTGCAACTTCTTTTAACACTATCACAGCATACCCAATTATAGTTGTATATCTAACTGGCGTATAAGTCAGATTATTTGCAACAATCATTGCCAAGAAAAACGAAATCCCAATCTTGGCATGTCTTGGAGAATTAGAGGATCCCCAAAAAGGTGCTAAATATACTGCACTTATGATTCGAATAAATACTAATAAAAAAAACTCAATATTATAAATTGAAAATGGTATCGTAATCATAGCTTCATCCTACAAATTTAGAAAAATTGGAAAACAAAGTAACCATAAAATCTCTAAAATTTTCTAATAACCAAGAGCCGCATATCATAATTGTTAAAAATACTGCCAAAATCTTGGGAACAAAGGTTAATGTCTGCTCTTGAATAGAAGTAGCTGTTTGAAAAATACTAATTACCAAACCAACTACCAAAGATACAATAAGCATAGGAGCAGAACATTTAATAATAATCCACAATGCTTCTCTTGTTATATCTAGAATATCTCCTACTGTCATACTGCTCCTCCTTTTTTCTCCATATTTTTATCACATCAATGAAAGGTTTGTACCAATTGACCAATCACTAAGTTCCAACCATCTGCCAATACAAAAAGCAAAATCTTAAATGGCATAGAAATGGTGGTAGGCGGTAGCATCATCATACCCATTGCCATTAAAGTTGAGGCGACTACCATATCAATTACAATAAATGGTATGTAAATCAAAAAACCAATAATAAAGGCAGCTCTTAATTCACTAGTAATAAATGCTGGAATTAATACTGTAGTCGGAATATCATCAGAAGTTTCAATATTTTCTATTTTTGCGATATCCACAAACAACTTTAAATCTTTTTCATTGGTTTGTTTTAGCATAAAGGTACGAATTGGCTTTACCCCTTCTTCAAAGGCTTGCTCCTCGGTAATTTTCCCTTCTGATAAAGGCTGAATCGCCACATCATTAATCTGGGTAAAAACCGGAGACATTACAAAGAATGTTAAAAACAAAGCAAGCCCTATCAAAACTTGATTCGGTGGCGCTGACTGAGTACCAATTGCTGCTCTTGTAAAATGTAAAACAACAATGATTCTTGTAAAAGAAGTCACCATAATCAAAATTGATGGAGCTAAACTTAATACTGTTAATACTAAGAGAATCTTAAGCTGACTATTTAAGGAAGAATTGTCGTCACCCAAATCTACATTCACACCAATAGAAAGGGGCTGACTTCCATCTCCTACCTCTGTGGTTGCCTGTGCCATAACATCTCTTTTCATTAAAAAAGCCATTCCTAAAAAAAGCAAGCACATAAGTAATACTTTACATCTTTTATTCATCTGTTTATTCCATTTTATACTTTTCATCCTTACTGCCTGCCTTACTACTTTTTCTTTTCTTTTAATTTAGTAAATATCTCACTGAAATTTATGTTCTGAGTTGACTCGTTTTGTCGTTGTTTTAACTGTTCCTCATCCACCTCTGTAATAAATGTAATGTTATCCTTACTAATTCCAATGACCACACATTTATTTGCTACCCTTACAATCTGTAAATATTGACTATTACTAACTCGGTAAGTATCTACCACTTTAAAATTGCTGTTTTTTAGCATATTTTCTTGAAATTTACCAGTAAATCTAACTGTAAAATATGCTAATAACACCACAAATATCAAAATTAATATTAGAGTTAATAGTTGAGCAATCCCATCTAATGCATCAGTATGAAATACTTCCATTAACATAAATTATATTCTCCATTCAAAACCTAAAAACTAAAAAGTTAATCGGTCATATTGTTTTCCCATAAGGCGAAAAAGTGTCGCCTAAAATAAGCGAGCACCTTTTCCTTATGTAAACTGTATAATTGCTAAATAAATCCTATCCAACTGCTTTCTTTACTGCTTCAAGCACTCTATCTGCTTGGAATGGTTTTACAATAAAATCCTTGGCACCTGATTGAATTGATTCAATAACCATAGCTTGTTGCCCCATTGCAGAACACATAACAACATTAGCTGCTGGATCACTTTCTTTGATTTTCTTTAACGCTTGAATTCCATCCATCTCTGGCATAGTAATATCCATTAATACCAAATCTGGTTTTGTTTCTGAATATTTCTCTACTGCTTTTGCTCCATTTTCAGCTTCCCCCACAACATTGTATCCGTTTTTAGAAAGAATGTCTTTAATCATCATTCTCATAAACGCTGCGTCGTCACAAATTAAAATATTTTTTGCCATATTAATCCTCCATTCTTGCGCCTTTCGCGCATATAAATTTGTGTAAAACACAAATCTTATCTGTAGATTTTTCTACAGTAATTTACTTAATTATATCAGTTACTCTAATACCAAAGCTTTCGTCAATTACCACTACTTCTCCTTTGGCGACAAATTTACCATTAACTAGTACATCAATTGGCTCACCAGCAAGCTTATCAAGCTCAATAATGGTTCCTGGTGCAAAATCTAAAATTTCTTTAATTGATTTACTTGTTCTTCCAAGTTCAACCGTTACCTCAAGTGGAACATCCATAATCAAATCAATATTTTCTGGTTGTCCAGTAGGATTCATTCCCTGATTAAATGCTTGAAATTGTACGGGCTGTACATTCATATCTTGTGGTGGCATTCCATAGCCCTGCGGTGGTATTCCATAGCCCTGCGGTGGCATTCCATAACCTTGTTGCATCATCGGTTGTCCATAAGGCATCTGCATACCTGGCATTGGTGCTCCCTGCATTGGCATTCCTTGTTGCCCTTGCATCATCTGCTGTGGCTGTGGTTCAGGTTGTGGTGGCGGCGTCTGAGCCACTGCCTGCTGTGATTCAGACTCACTGGTTTCATCACCACCAAGTGCACCAGAAGTTGAAAAGACTTGATATAATTCCTTCGCGAAATCAATAGGATAAAGCTGCATAATCTCGCTATCTACCAAATCTCCAATCTCCATTTTAAAGGAAACTCTTACAAAATCTCCTTTTAGGAAGTCATCTACTCCATCTACAGGGGTTGCATCATTTAAATCCACTAAATTAGCTGTTGGTGGGCTAATATCAATCTTCCTATTTAGCATAGAAGACATAGCAGTCGATGCTGCTCCCATCATTTGATTCATGGCTTCACATATTGCACTTAAATGTAGATCAGATAACTCATCTACAATATTTGTACCATCTCCACCCATCATTAAATCTGTAATGATTTTTACGTCTTTTTCTTGTAAAATTAAAACATTATTACCTTGAAGACCTTCTCGATATAAAATCTGAATAAACACACAAGGCCTATCATACATTTCCATTAATTGATTCCAATTGATTACAGAAACTTGGGGTGTAGTAATTATTACTTTATTATTTACAAGAGAAAATAATGTAGTAGCGGCAGAGCCCATGCTTATATTGGCAATTTCGCCAATGGCATCTTGTTCTTCACTGCTAAGTGCATCATTTGCATTAGTTGCTTCTGCTGCAGTTACACCAGCATCAGTGGCGGCACCACTTAATAACGCATTTATTTCTTCTTGCGATAGCATTCCATCCATTGCTCTACTCCTCTCTTATGATTGATGTTATTTTGATTGCATAGTTTTCAGAGGCAGATCCAGGTAAAGCTTTAAACTTTAACATATTGCCAACATATACATTTAATTCATCGTCTACTTTTGTACCTATCTTTATTATATCACCCTTTTGTAAATTAACAAAGTCATTTACTGAAATTTTGCTTTTTCCCAAAACGGCTTTCATAGGTATCTTTGCTTTTGCAATGACAGTTTCAATGACATCATGATATGTATTGTCATCCTTGTCTTGCATAGTAGAAAACCAATATTTTGTGTTTAATTTGTCTATTATATCTTCAATTGTGATATAAGGCAGACATATATTCATTAAACCCTCTACATTTGTTCCAATTTTAATGTTAAGGGTAATAATGGCGGTCATTTCTGTTGGTGAGATAATCTGAGCATATTGTGAATTGGTTTCAATTCTCTCCACCCTAGGCTCTAAGGCTATTACATTTTGCCAAGGCTCCCTTAGCAAATTAGCACAGATTGAATACACCCTTTCAATAATACTTAATTCAATTTCGGAAAACTCTCTTGTTTTTTCAAGAGGCTCTCCATATCCTCCCAGCATACGATCTACAAAAGCATATCCTAAATTACTGGCAAGCTCTAAAATAATATTGCCACTTAGGGGTGCAAAATTCACAATTCCTAATAAAACTGGATTAGATAATGCGTTAGAAAACTCGGAATAAGTAACTGCTTCTGAGTTCACCACTTCAATTTGTACACTTTTTCTTAAATATGCTGGTAAATTGGTGGATAGTAGGCGTCCATAATGTTCAAAAATAATCTCAAGCGTCCTTAAATGCTCTTTTGAAAACTTAGCAGGACGTGCAAAATCATAATTTTTGACTTGCTTCTCTGTTTTTCCTGCCATATCCTCTACATCTAATTCACCTGTACTTAACTGTTTAAGCAGGTTGTCTATTTCGTCTTGGGATAGAACCTCGCTCATCTACCTCACCTCCTCTTTTTTTATATTTTACTACATTATTTATTGAAATACAATTTTTCTAAAAGCAACTTGTAAAATACAATCTGTATTATACATTTCTTGTAGCTCTTTTAGCAAATCCTCTTTAATTTTGTTTTGATTCGCCTTAGCATCTTCAAAGGTATAGCTTGAAAAAGCACTATTAATTTTATCTTGAATCAAGCTTTCATTGGTTGCTAAATTTGCACTTACTGACTCATAGTCTTTTGAAGCTGAGTTAAGAGATAAAGAAACCTCTACTACTACATAATGTGACTTACCATCACTGGATTGTAATGTAATAGTTTGTCCATTTTCAATATTATAAGAAGTAATGGAATCCATAGATACCTTACCCTTATCTCCTGCTTGCTCTGCCTCTAATTCTAAATCTAATACAGCGCATACTTTACTAATTAATTTATCTGTTTTCATAGTCGTAGGTACTAACACAAATACTATGACTGCAGATAAAATAAAATTTAATACACATAATGCTAAAATAATGACAGTTAACAAACTTCTTTTCATACTAATCACCTACGATACTACCTTTATTACCCCTTAGGTAGTTTGCATTATCCTTTCTTCCTATTTTGTAACCTTTTTATCTGTTTTTAGAGCTTAATCGATTATAAATTTTTATTTCTACACGACGATTCTTCGCCCTTCCAGATTCTGTTTTGTTAGAAGCTACTGGTAAGTTGTCGCCGTAACCAGATGCCTTTAAATATTCTGGATTCATTTTTTTATTTTCAATTAAATATTCATATACTGTAATCGCTCTTGCAGCAGATAAATATAAATTATTTTCATACTTTAAGCTATGAATTGGTACATTATCTGTATGTCCCTCAATTTCCACCACACATTTGTCATATTTCTTTAAAATGTCACCAACTCTGCTCACCGTTGGAATTGCAGATTTTTTTATTTCTGCCTTTCCCGAATCAAACACAATGGCACCATTTAATGATAATTGGACAAATTGAGCATTATAATCCACATTTACCAAATCGTCTAACTTATTTGACTCTAATTCCTTTACAATCTCAGATGCCATATTCTTTGACAACTCCAGCATTTCCTGCTCTTCCTTACTTGGTTGACCTTCATTTGGATTTGATTCATCCCCTTCGTCTGCTTTTCCCATCATTTGAACATAATCATCTAAGGCATTTAGCTGACTTACGCCATTAGAAATCATCATATCCTCTCCAATAGCCGCTTCTCCTCCTTGCAAAATACTTACTGTTTGCATAAAAGAAGCCGCAATTTGTTCAAACTTGGCAGCATCTGGAGTCGAGCTGGCATAAAGTAATACGAAGAAGCAAAGAAGCAAGTTCATTAAATCACTAAAGGTTGCCATCCAGGCTGGAGAGCCCGGTACCGGAGTTTCTTCCTTCTTCTTTTTAGCCATCTGCTCCACCTCCAGCAGCTTCAGCTCCTTCCATAGAGCTTCTTTCTTTTGGTGCTAAGAAGGATTTTAATTTTTCTTCAATTACTCTAGGGTTTTCTCCTGCTTGAATAGATAGTAATCCTTCAATCATAACTTCTTTTCTTTGTACCTCTACTGCATTATTAGATTGTAATTTGTTAGAAACTGGTGTACAAATCCAGTTTGCAAGTACAGAACCATAAAAGGTTGTAACTAAGGCAGTTGCCATATTAGGTCCGATAGAATCAGGATCTGATAGGTTCTTTAACATGTTAATCAGACCAATTAAGGTACCAATCATACCCCAAGCAGGTCCCATTGCACCAAGTCCATCCCAGAAGCCTGAGATTTTCTTATGTCTTGCCTCTATACTAACTAATTCTGTTTCCAAAATATTTCTAACTAACTCTGGATCTGTACCATCCACAATTAATAATACACCTTTTTTAAGGAATACATCCTCTAAGCTATTTGCTGCCTCTTCTAATGCTAAAAGTCCTTCTTTTCTTGCAACATTAGATAAATCAATGATACTTTTAATAATCTCTCCATCGTCTGCTTTATCTGTTTTAAAAATAAGCGTAAAGCTTTTTAGTGCTGCAATATAATCTTTTATACTATTTGATGCTAGCATGGCTGCAAAGGCACCACCAAAGGTAATCAGTACCGAAGCTGGATCCCAAAAGTTTTTTAAGGCCGCTACACCTAATTCACCAGAAACAATACCAAATATCATTAAGCCTATACCTAGCAATAAACCAACTAATGAAGCTATATCCATATACACACCTATGTATATCACAAACATCCTTGTGATACTGCCCACATTATATTACTACGATTAGATTGAAAGAGAAGGCAGTTTACATTATCCTTTCATTTCAAATTTCTTTCAATCCTTTTCTAAACCATTCGACAATAAGTCTGAATATATTTCCTTATTATATGATTTTACTAAATTTGTGACCTCTTGTCTACTTTCTTTTACAATTATTTTTTTTCCTGTAGTTAAAGTTACCACTGTATCAGGGGTTTCTTCTACTAATTCTATTATATCAGCATTTACTGTAATTTTCACGTTATTAATTTTCGTAAGTTCAATCAAGCCAAACCTCCCCTTTTTCATTCAAGCTCCATAGCCAGAAAAATTGCTGGCTATGGAACTTATTTCATCAAACCTAAGTAAAAATACTATCTCTTTAAGTTTACTAATTCTTCTAATAATGTATCAGAAGTAGTAATAATTCTTGAGTTTGCTTGGAATCCTCTTTGAGTTGTAATCATTTCTGTAAATTCATTGGATAAATCTACATTTGACATTTCAAGTACTGCTGAGGATAATTTTCCACCACCTGCAGTAGGATCTTGTCCAATTCCATCAAAGTCACCTGAGTTCATAGTAGTTTGATATAAGTTATCACCTATTTTTTCAAGTCCTGCTGGATTATCAAATTGAGCCACGGCAATTTGTCCTAATAGTTTTGTATCACCATTATCATAAGTAGCTACAATCTTACCATCTGTTCCAATAGAAACTTGAGTAAATTCTCCTACTTTTTTACCTTTTCCAGCTCCGTCTGAATCTCCTGCATAGGCTGCTAATGTAGTTTTGTTACTAGAAGCATACATTGTAGTTTTTGAAAAATCCATAGAGATACCATCGTCATTAAAGTTTTTTGCGGTATTTGTAAGTTTTAAGGTTACACTTGTTTTTCCAGTCCCACCAGCACTAACGAAATTACCACTAGATGCATCATAAACTACTTTAGCATCTGTTGGATCTAGTGCTACCGCAGTATCGCCTGTTCCTGTTCCCACAATAGATTTATTATTAGAATCTAGTACATCTGTTACAGAAAGAGTATATTCCTCTTTTTTCGCTGCATCTTGTTTTAAATTCATTTTTACAGTATAAGCATACCCTTGCTTATCATAAATTGTATAAGATACTGTAATACCATCTGAGGCAATTCCTTCTGCCATTTTATCAATATTTCCAGATAAATAAGCCTTTGACGTAGCTTCTGGTGGCATATATTTATTTTCTGGTGTTTCAATTTGAATTGGAGTTACTAAATCCTTTTTAATATTTCCATTTTCATCTAGTCCCCATCCCATAAGCTTTTGACCTGACTGGGTTACAAGATTTCCTGCATCATCCTGAGTAAAAGCACCAACTTTTGTAAAGTAGTTCATTCCACCACTTTGTACGATGAAGAAGCTCTCGCCACTTAGCTTCATATCAAATGGGTTATCTGTTCTTTGATTACTTCCTTCTGCTGTTACATCTGTATAAATAGAACCAACTGTAGTACCTAAACCAATTTGCATTGCATTGGTACCACCTGCACCAGTTTCTGGATTAGAACCTGTAGCATTTTGTGTAGTTTGATACATTACTTCGTTAAATGTAACTCTACTAGCCTTAAATCCAATGGTATTTACGTTTGCAATATTGTTACCAATTACATCCATTTTTGTCTGATGTACTTTTAATCCTGATACACCAGAATACAATGATCTCATCATAATGATTTCCTCCTAACGTTACGCCTTTGTCTTTTCTGTCATTCCAAGACAATGTACCTCCTATTAGGTCCGGTTACATAATTACGGCGCCATCAATGTTTGTAAAAATTTGTTCTTTTGTATCTTCTTGATTCATTGCTGTAACTACTACATTATTCTTCACATTTACAATGAAGGCTAAGTCGTCCACCATAACAAGGGAATCTTTAATTTTCTTTTCTCTTGCTTGTTCTACTCCAGTTTCTAATCGATTCATTTGACTATTAGATAGCTGAATATTACGACTATTTAATCGCTCATTGGCATGCTTTGAAAATTTAAGTGGTTGTCCTTTGACTTCCTCTGCCCTTTGCTCTAATATGCTTTGAAAAGAACTTTCTACCGATTCTGTAACAGCTTGTTTTTTATCAGCTTTACCTGCTACAGGTTGCGTTTTTATTGGATTCAAAGGTACAAACTGATTGGCAATCAAATTCATACTATTCCTCCATTCCTGCGCATTTTTCTGCGCATAAAAGTTTGTGCAAAGCACAAATCTTAGGTGTGAAAAATTTTTTTCACACTATTCCTCCATTCCTGCATTATTCTGTGGTGGTATTATTATCATTTCCAGCATTTTCTTGATCTGTTCCACCTGTTTCATTCTTATCTTGCCCCACTAAAGATGCAATGTAATTAAGGTCTACTACAGTATCAAAATCTTCATAAGAATAATACTGACCATCTACAGATAAATATGCTTTTCCATCTTTTACTGTTACACATTCCACTAAGCCTGCTACTGTCATTTCATTTCCAGAAGCATCTTTTGGATTAAGTATTACATATTTTCCCACTAAGCTTGTAGCATTTGTATTTGCAAAAGCTGAGTTTAGGTTTTGCATTTGTTCTAGAGATGAAAATTGTGCCAATTGAGACATATACTCTGTACTATCCGATGGATTTAAAGGATCTTGATATTGCATTTGTGTTACAAGTAGCTTTAAAAAAGCATCCTTATCCAAGTCATTTTGCTTATTTAATGCATCTTTCGATGAGGTAACACCTGCTTTGCTTGTATCAATTCCTCCCACTGTTGCCATATAATCTCCTCCTTTTTCCTTCTATGCCATATATTCTACACTGTGTGAGTCATCTAGTATATATTCTTTCGACTCTTCCTCTTCTGACATAGTAAGCTCGCTAAAATCAAGTTTCTTTTTTGAGGCTGATTGTTGATTTTGTTCCTTTGATTGATTGTCACTTTGATTAAATTCAAAGGTACCAACCGCTACTTCAATTGCTTCCACCTTTAAGCCTTGATTTTGTAGATTTTCTTTTAACACTGTTAGCTGGCTCTCAATGGCTACTTTTGCTGCCTCTGTTTCAGCCGTAAATTGTGCTGTCATAACACCATTTTTCGAAACCACTTGAAGATTAACCTTACCTAAGCTTTCAGGATTAAGCAAAAGCTCCATGCTAGTAGTATTCATATCAACTTTTACTTTAATTTTTTCTACAATCTGCCTTACTAATTCCATAGGATCAACTGTAATCATTTTATCCTCTTTAGTTTGGACTACTTTTTCTAAGACTTCTGTAAATTGCTTCATAAAGTTTTGCTCTAATTGACTAGAGTGATAATCTGATTCTTGGCTAGCTTCCTTTGGCTTTTCTACTTCTTTAGTAGTATCCTCTGTTGTAAGCTGTTTCTTCGTTGTTTCCTTTGAAGTAGCTACATCACTTTCTTCCTTGGCTAACGGTAATATTTCTTCCTTACCAAGTGATATATCTTCTTGTTTAGAAACCGTTTCAAGCACCTTATCCTCTGATACTACCATAGCAATCATTTCGCTAAGTTCTTCCTCATCAATTGGTAATTCCTCTTTCACTTCACTTAACACATCTAAAAGCTGCTTTAGTTGATTAGACGCATCCACATTAGAAAGTAAATCTACTTGTTCAGTTAGCTGATTCTCATTTAACACAAGCTCACTCATACCTGATTGTGTAAATAAATCTTCTAGGTCTAAACCTAATTCCTGCATTTTCTCTTCTAATTCCTCTGTAGAAATCTGTAGCACCTGAGAAATTGTTTGTATCAGTGTAGAAAGAGCGGCTTGAACTTCTGCTAAAACTTCCTCTATTTCTTCCTTTCCAGCTTCCTGCTTTACAACAGCTTCATTAGTACTTAAAGCATTGTCTTCCATAGGTTTTGCTTCTTTTGAGGGTGCTTTTGATACAGCCGCCTCTGTTTCTTGTTGCTTTCCTACTTCTACCACCTCAGACTGCTTACTCTCTCCTTTTTTACTACTTTTTTCTGATTTTACATTTTGTGACTTAGAGCTTGCATCCAATATGGTTTGAAAAGAATCATTTTGACCACTTTTGCTGGTTGAGCTTTTATTCACTGAAACATTTTGGTCAAAAAACTGAACACCTTTTGTACCTTGTTGATTTGCACTGGCTACCATATTTTTTCCTCCTTTCCTTATATTTTTTTGTGGGGGCAAATGCTCTTTTGACCCCACAGATTATGGCAACATTTTTTTTGTTATTTTTGCTGCAATTGCAGTATCCATATTGCCAAGAATCTGACCTCGTTGTTCACTGGTCATATTTGCTAATATATCTACCACAACATCTAAATCTCCTGTCATGGTTTCTAAAATTTTTGCTGCCTGAGCTGGCTTCATCGCACTATATGTACTAGCAAACTCTTTCACTTGCTCTGAATAGGTGATTTTTGCTAAAACCTCTCGATAAATTGCTTCTGCAGTAGTTGGGTCAAAGGTTTCATACCAGGATTTATACTGTTCAATATCTGGCGCTTTATCATTAAACACAACTTCTTCGTTAAATTTCTTTCTTGTTTCTTCAAAAGCCAACTGATTTTCTTCAAAGATTTTTAATCGTTCTATTTCCTTTGCATATTCCTCATTTTGAGCTTTTAATGCTTCAATACTCTCATCTTTATTATCGACCTCTTTCTCTAATTCTTTGATACGATCGATTGCTTCTTGTAAATTTTTATAGGAATAATCACTTTCTGCTGCTGTTTCTTCGTCAGTGGCTGCTGGAAGTATTTTATTTACTACTGGCACATTCTTTAAAATCGGACGTAAGGTATTTCCTAACCCAAACGCATTGACCTTAATCATAATAGCAAATACTGCTAACCAAAATAAAATAATTACAATTGTTATAATAATTGGTAAAATTTTTCCATCTTTTTCATTATCATCTTTTGCCATTTTCTAGAACTCCTCTCTGCTATCTGCAGGCTTGTTATATTGAAAGCTAACTAATTCGTCTATTTCCTTTTTTTCAGCTTCATTTAATTCAGCTAAAAATAGTTCAAACTGCTTTTCTTTCATTTTTTCATGCATTTTTCTTTCCATCATAACTTCATTTAGCTTTTCTCGCCTATGCTCTACTAGCTGTTTACAATGTTCAATTGTTTCCACTTGATTTTCTATCATAATTTCCATAGTATAGATGGATTGTTCATATCTTCTAATCTCGCCAAGAATTAATTTTCCACTTCTTGCTTCCTTCAGTCCCGCCTGATACTCATTTTTTCTAGCATTTAGTGTATCAAGCTTCTTTTCTTCTTCCCTAAGCTCACTCATTGCTTGAGAATACTCTGATTTTGCTTGTTCTTCTAACTTATACTTTAATTCTAAGATATTTTGCATCTTGTAGACAAATTTTGCCATAATGCTACTCCATTTTACATTCTACTATTCTTCACTAAATATCTGATTAAGCAAAGCTAACTCCTCATCAAATTCATACTTAGAATCTACATCTTGTCTTAAAAAATCATTCACCTGATGAATTTTCTCAATTGCATAATCAATTTCTGGATTAGAGCCACTTTTATAAGCTCCTATGTTAATTAAATCTTCTGCCTCATTGTACACTGCTAACACATTTTTAAGCTTTCCTGCCACTTGCTTATGCTCTTTTGTGGCAATTTGTCCCATACAACGAGAAATACTTTGCAGTACATCAATGGCTGGATAATGATTTTTATGTCCTAATTTTCTAGATAACATAATATGTCCATCTAAAATACTTCTTGCTGTATCTGTAATTGGCTCATTAAAATCATCTCCATCTACTAATACAGTATAAAGCCCTGTAATAGAACCTTTATCCGAATTACCAGCTCTTTCTAATAGCTTAGGCATTTCAGAATACACACTTGGGGGATATCCCCTTGTTACTGGTGGCTCCCCAGAGGCTAAACCAATCTCTCTTTGTGCCATAGAAAATCTGGTCAGCGAGTCCATCATTAGTAAAACATCTTTCCCCTGATCTCTAAAATATTCTGCAATGGTAGTTGCGGTTTTTGCAGCTTTATTACGAATAAGCGCTGGCTTATCGGAAGTAGCTACAATCAGAACGGAACGTTTCATTCCTTCCTCACCTAAGTCTCTTTCAATAAATTCCCTTACCTCTCTTCCTCGCTCTCCTATTAGAGCTATGACATTAATATCAGCTCTTGTATTCCTAGCAAACATACCAAGTAAGGTACTCTTACCTACACCACTACCAGCAAAAATCCCAATTCTTTGTCCTTTTCCTATAGTAATTAAGCCATCTACTGCCTTTACTCCTAGTGGTAATACTTCATCAATAATTTTTCTAGTCATAGGATCAGGTGCTTCGGCTTCTGCAGGATAGGTATAAGGTAAAACCAAAGGATCACCAGATATAGGCTGACCTAGTCCATCTAATGCTTGTCCTAATAACTCATTTCCTACATATACATTTAAAGGCTCTCCAGTGTTTTCTACTATAGCTCCTAAGCCAATTCCTACTACCTGATCGTATGGCATTAACAAAATTCGGTTATCACGAAATCCTACTACCTCTGCCATAACTGTTTGGGAGCCATCCTTTGAGGTAATCTTACACAAATCGTTTAGCTTTGCTCTTGGCCCTACCGATTCAATGGTAAGTCCGACGATTTTAACTACCTTTCCCAACTCCTTTGTGAAAGATTGATTCATTAAATTGTAGTATTTCTGTAACTGTATCTGAGCCATATCTTCCTCTTTTCTATACACCCTTCAAATATT
This sequence comes from Lachnospiraceae bacterium, assembly GCA_017390525.1. GTDB lineage: Bacteria > Bacillota > Clostridia > Lachnospirales > Lachnospiraceae > RGIG989. The sequence goes on from JAFPBJ010000136.1 coordinate 19,769, forward strand.
ACTATTCTATTGCTAAAAGCTTAATGGCTTTTGCTAGCTGCTCTAATTGTGTGTCTAAGCTAACCTCTACAAGACCCCCATCTGTTTCTATGATACATTGATTTTTTCTAAGCTTTGCATCCGCAAATAATTCAATCTGTATACTAGGGTTGCCTTGTCCATAGATAGAAGCTTTTTGTTCTTCTAAATAAGGATAATCCTCTTCAGAAACCATAATTAAAAAATGATGACTATTTTCAATATCTCTCATAGCATTATTAATCATATGTAAAATCACGTTGTGCTCTTTTTCTAAGGTAACTCCCGTAATTTTAAAAAGTAAATCCTCTATGATTTCTGCAAACTTTGGTTCAATTTGATCAAGCTGTCTTAGGTACCCCTCTTGTAATTCTTGATTCTTTCCTTCATATTCCTCTACTAGATTTCTCTTAATCTGCTCTACCTCTTCCATTGCTTGCTGATAGCCATTTTGATACCCTTCTTGTTTGGCGTCTTCAAAGGCTGTTTGCTTGATTTGCTGTGCCTCTTCTTGCGCCTTTGCTACAATTTCTTTGGCTTCCTCCATACTCTCATTTAAAACGATTGCACACTCATGCATTTTATCTAAATACATTTGCTTCGTGTCAATGACTTCTTCTGCTTTGAGTCCCTGAGTAAAGCCCTCATCCTCTCCTTGATTCATTGCAAGGATTGTTTTATCTATTTCTTTTATTTTTTCATTCTGATTGGCATCAATTACAAAATATTGCTCTGGTTTTTGTTCCATTTGAGGATAGGTCTGCATAAAAGGGACAAACCCAGTCTTAATTAAATTAGACAACGATCTCGTCACCTCCACCACGAGAAATAACAATTTCTCCTGTATCCTCTAGCTTACGGATAATATTAACAATTTTCTGTTGTGCTTCTTCTACATCCTTCATTCTAACAGGACCCATAAATTCCATATCCTCTCGAATCATAGTTGCCAAACGAGAAGATAAGTTTTCAAAGATAACACTTTGTAAATCTTCGTTAGAGCCCTTTAAGGCTGTTGCTAATTCGTTATTATCCACTTCACGAAGAACACGTTGGATAGAACGATTGTCAAGAGATAAGATATCCTCGAATACAAACATTTTACGTCTAATTTCATCTGCCAATTCAGGTTCTTCAATTTCCAAGGTTTCCATAATATGTTTTTCAGTTCCTCTATCTACTGTATTTAAGATATCTACGATAGAGTCAACACCACCAACAACAGTGTAATCTTGGTTTACTAAAGATGCTAGCTTACGCTCTAATACCTTTTCTACTTCTTTGATTACATCTGGAGAGGTTCGGTCCATTTGCGCAATACGTTTTGCTACATCCGCCTGTTTATCTGGTGGCAATACTGCTACAATTGCAGCCGCTTGTTGTGATGAAAGATAAGACAAAATAAGCGCTATTGTTTGAGGATGCTCGTCCTGTATAAAGTTTAACAGCTGACTGGCATCTGTTTTTCTAATAAATTCAAATGGTCTAACCTGTAAGGATGCCGTTAATCTTCCAATTACATCTCTTGCCTTATCTACACCAAGTGCTTTTTCAAGAAGATCCTTAGCATACTTAATACCACCTTCTGCAATATATTGTTGTGCCAAGCAGATTTCATAAAATTCGTCTAGCACATCATCCTTTACGCTAGGTGATACCCCTCTCGTATTCGCAATTTCTAAAGTTAATTGCTCAATTTCATCTTCTTTTAAATGTTTAAATACTTGAGCTGATTTTTCAGGTCCAAGTGAAATTAATAATATGGCTGCCTTTTGCAACCCTGTTATTTCGCTACGACTTGCCATATGTTATCACTCCCAATCTTCATTAAGCCAGTTACGAAGTAATAATGCAACTGCTTCTGGATTTTCATCCACGAATTTCTCAATTTGTTGTCTTGTTTCTGATTTTTCGCTAAATTCAATATCATCCATGGTTTGATTCTCTTTTGTAGTTGCAAGTAACGCTTCTACTGATAATTCTGGTTCTAATTCGATGACATCTACAGGCTTCATACCCATAAATACAACGAAAATTAACAATCCTGCAATTAATATAAATAAGATAATCTGTAACCAATTTGTTAAAGTAAAGGAAGAGCCTTCATCCTCTGTAAATACTGGAACCTCATATGCCACAATAGAAATATCATCACGGCTAATTCCTGTTGCCATAGAAACAGCAGTGTAAACATCCTCTTCTACAGTAATTGGTGTTTTCTCACTATTTTCTTCCATAAACTCAGCAAAGGTTTTCTTTTTTAATTTACCTTGTTTCTTTAAATCTGCTTCGTTATATTTTTTATATTTTGTAAGTACTACTGCAACGGAAGATTGTTCTGGTACAATGCTTCCCTTTGCTTGAACTGTAACTGTAGTCTTTTCATTTACGGCATGCTCATATTTTTGAATATTTACAGTGCCACTACTGCTACCACCTGTAGAAATATCATAATCTGTTACACCATCATTAGAATCCGTACCTGGTACTCCACCTGTTCCTGAACCACCCTCTGCATTATAAATATATTGATTCTTATATGGTCCTTGATCCTTTCCTTCTGGTGTAGAATACTGCGTATCTGTTGTCTTTACATCATCTTGGTTAATCACCAAATTTGGTGCTACCTCTGCATCATCAAACACACCGGATTTTAATAGTAAATTAGTTAAATCCATTTTTGTTTGTGCAATAATTTTTTTCTTATAATCATAGGATGAGCCTACTCCTGAAGAATAGCTGCCATCCACATCTCCTGCAAATAACACCATACCCTTTTGATCCACAATTCGTACATTATCGTTATTGCTTTCTCCAAGGGCACAAGCTACAAAGGTGGCAATTCCTAGCACGCTCTCTTCCGATAATTCCTTAGTAGTAGTAACTAATACACTGGCGCTAGCATGTTTATCCTTTTCATAAATGGTATTAGATTCCTCTGGTAATGTAATTTGTACTTGGGCATCTCTAATTCCATCCATAGTCTTAATACTATTTGCTAAATCGGTTCGAAAAGCCAATATGTACATTCTATCTTTTTCTGTTTCTGTGGTACTAAATCCACCCGAAAAAGCATCTGAATATTCCCAGCCATTTGCAAGAATTCCGTTCTTACCTAGAATCAATCTTGCATTGGCAACCTTTTTACTATCCACCTCAATGCTTAATCCATCATCACTTAACCGATATTCAATTCCTTCTTTATCTAACAATTCCTGTACTTCAGAAGTTTCCTTTGTAGTTTCAAATCTAGAAAGCAAGGTGTATTTTGTTTGGGACATTACCACCCACAAAATAATCAATGTAAGTAAAATCATTGCAACTACCGAACAAATCAACATTTTTTGTTTTTTCGTAAAACGGTTCCAAAAATCTACTATTTGTCTAGGAATTTGTTTTATCTTTTCCTGCATGTTAAAAGTCTCCCTTTATGACCTACAATAAATGTCAAACCTTCTATAATTGAATTGACATAATCTCTTTGTAGGCTTCTAAAAATTTATTCTTCACCGCCACTGTATATTGTAGCGATGTCATTGCCTTTGCCTGTGCAGCCATTAATGTAGCTGTATCATCCGTATATCCTAATGCATAGTTAAGTGCTGCCTGTTGTGCGTTCACTTGATATTGATTGGTTTCCTTAAGCATATTCATTGCTGAATCTAGCAGACTAGAAAAGGCTTCATTATTATTTGCAACCGAGCTAGTATCCACATCATTCAACTGAAAATCTGTATTTAATCCCGAAATTGATGATATATTCATTTATGTACTCTCCATTTCTATTACTTATCTTTATTTTCCAACCTCCAAGCCCTTAAGTGCCATTGCTTTAGCTGAATTAAAGGCTGTTACATTCGCTTCGTAAGAACGGCTAGCATCAATTAAATTGGTCATTTCTTCCACTGTATTTACATTTGGCATCATAACATATCCACTTTCATCTGCATCTGGATGCGAAGGATCATATACCATTTTAAAATCCTCACCATCCTCTACAATCTGAGCAACCTTTACTCCATTACCATAGCTTCCAAGTGTAGTCAATAACACATTGCTAAAGCATGTAGCGTCTTTTTCCTGAAAAACTACTGTTTTTCTGCGGTAAGGTTTGCCATCTGCTCCTCTTGTAGTATTCACATTTGCTAAGTTTTGAGAAATAATATCCATTCTTAGTCTTTGTGCTGTCATTCCTGTAGCACTTGTATCCATTGCACTAAACATTCCCATACTCTTATCTCCATTCCTGCTTTACACAAAGCTCACAAATTGTTGTGTAAATTGCAAATCCAATATATAAAAGTTATTTTCTTTATCTATTATTGTAACACTTCTTTAAAGCGTTGAAATTCCTGTGTCATTTGTTCTGTTAATGCATTATAGCGAATTTGATTCTCTGCTATATAAACCTGTTCCACTTCCCCATCCACATTGTTTCCATCTAAGCGATAGGATAAGGAAACATTATCAGTATAAACTGTTGCATCTAACACATTTAAATTCTCATGTATCTCATCAATTCTGCTAGAAAGTGGCATTGTACCATTTCCTGCTAATGCTGCCTCTAGGTAACTTTCAAATCTTACATCTTTTCTCTTATACCCAGGAGTATCTTGATTAGCAACATTATTACTTAATACTTGTCCTCTTTTTACTGCTGCTGTGGTAGCTTTATTTAAAATATCCACATAATTAAATGCATTTGAGTTAATCATAAGCACCCTCCTTTTATACAAGCAAAAGGACTCGCGAACCGCGTAATCCTTTCCTTTCATGATTTTATTTTTTGTAATTCGTCAAAAACGATGTCATTTAAAACCTTTATGTAAGTCCCTTTCATCCCTGAGGATCTTGCTTCTATTAAGCCAGCGCTTTCAAACTTGCGAATTGCATTTACAATTACAGAACGGGTAATTCCCACTCTGTCAGCAATTTTACTAGCAACTAAAACACCTTCATTTCCCTTTAGCTCTTGGAATACATATCCAATGGCTTCTAATTCTGAAATAGATAAGGTACCAATTGCTGACTTCACATTCGCAACCTTCCTACTATCCTCTGCATACTCCTCGTTTACAGCTCTCATCATCTCAAGCCCCACTACGGTAGTGCCATATTCACCTAAAATAATATCATCAATCTCATATTCTCTTTGATATCGATACATAAACAAAGTACCTAATCGTTCTCCTGCAATGTCAATCGGCATAATAGTGGCTTGATATTGTTCAATTCCAATTTGTTCAAAACCAAGAGTCACAAGATTTACATTTTCCTTTGTAGATAATACACTTAATAATCTTTCATTTAACAAAGGATCAATGCAATCTCCCACTACATCCGAAAGAAGCTCCTGTATTTTTGTTACATCACTTCTATTCTTTAGGCCTAATATTTTTCCTTTTTTACTAAGCACTACGGTATTGGATTCTAAAATATCACTAAGCACTTCACAAATATCATTAAACACAACCTTATGAGAATTATTATTGTGCAACAATTTATTTATTTTTCTTGTCTTATCAAGCAATTGTACGCTCAAAGATAACCCTCCTTCGTTGTAATTTTCTCTTTCTTTCCATAAAAAATATATATTTGCACATTATAACACTTACGTTGTTATTTTATCATATATTGCACACAAAAACAACAATTTAATATTATTTTTTGCATATTTCACACAAATTACACAATTTTACCAATATTGCTTATAAAAGTTTCTATATTTCAGTTGTTTCCTTTTGTTTCTCATTTTCACATACGAATCCACAAGACTCATCTGCACATAATAGCTTATTGCCTTTTTCTAGCATATATCCCCCACAATTTGGACATTTTTTCTTAGAAGGCTTTTGCCAAGACATAAATTCACACTCTGGATTATTTTCACAGCCATAGTATTTTCTGCCCTTTTTCGTTTTCTTTAATACTACTTCTTTGCCACAAAGTGGACATGGTACTCCCACCTTTTCGAAATGAGGTTTTGTAAATTTACATTCAGGGAAGCCTGGACAAGCAAGGAATTTACCATATGGTCCATATTTTATTACCATATTTCTTCCACAAACCTCACAAATCTCCTCTGTAATTTCATCTTCAATTTTTACCTCTTCTAGCTCTTTTAGTGCATTTTCTACTGCTTCTTCTAAATCAGGATAGAAATTACGTACCACTGTTTTCCACTGTACACTTCCTTCTTCAACCATATCTAGCAAGGACTCTAAATTCGCTGTAAAGGTTACATCCACAATAGACGGAAAAGCCTTTTTCATCATTTGATTCACAGCTTCTCCTAGCTCTGTTACATAAAGATTCTTATTTTCCTTTACAATATAGCGCCTAGCAATAATTGTGGTAATGGTTGGGGCATATGTACTTGGACGTCCTATTCCAAGCTCCTCTAAGGTTTTTACTAATAGTGCCTCTGTATAATGTGCAGGTGGTTGAGTAAAATGTTGTTTTTCTTCTAATTGCTCTAAAGCAAGCTTACTCTCTTTGTCAATAGCTTTTAAAGAAGCACTTACCTCTTCTTTTTCATTGTCCATTACATAAACTGCCATAAATCCATCAAATACCAATTTAGAAGCAGAAGTATGGAAACGATAGCCATTTGCATCTATTTTAATAGAAGTTGTTTCGTATTTTGCATCTTCCATTCTACTAGCCAAAAAGCGATTCCAAATAAGCTGATACAA
>JAFPBJ010000012.1 GCA_017390525.1 Lachnospiraceae bacterium
ACCTCTAACTGCACCTGTCCCATGACTGCAACCTGAAGCTCCTTTTGTAGTTCATCGTAGTGTACACGCAGCATAGGCTCCTGTTCCTCTAGCTTCATAAGCTTAGGAAGCATACTAATCTCACTGATTCCCTCTGGTAAAAGGACTTGATATGTAAGTACGGGCTCTAAGTAAAATTCTCTGGTTTTTTCAACGCCTAAGCCTTCACCTGGAAAGGTTTTGGTAAGTCCTGTAACCGCACACACACTTCCTGCTTCAACCTCTTTTACTGACTCATATTTTTCCCCAGAATAAAGCCTGATTTCATTTACCTTTTCCTCCCATTCCTTTCCTTTTAACAGCTCCTTTACGGTAAGTGTGCCCCCTGTTATTTTCATAAAGGTAAGGCGGTTTCCTTTTTCGTCTCTATCTATTTTAAATACTTTTGCTGCAAAGGTATCCTCATAGCTACGCTCCTTGCCATAGGTGGAAAGTAAATCTAGTAGCGTGGCTACCCCCTCAAGCCTTAGCGCCGCTCCAAAGCAGCATGGAAACACCTCCCGCTTTGCAATCATAGCTTGGATTAAGCTTACGGGCACCACTTCCTCTTCCATATAATGCTCTAGGGCTTGTTCTCCCTCCATAGCAATTTCTTCATAAAATTCCTTTGTCGCAGTGTCCTGAAAGGAGATAATCTTGTCGCTTAGCTTTTCCTTTAGCTCCCTTAATATAGCTACCTCTCCATGTTCTTCAAGCTGGGCAACCTGGTCCATTTTATTGACAAACAGAAAGGTAGGAATGTGATACCTTTCTAATAGCTTCCATAGAGTTTTGGTGTGGGACTGCACTTTATCTACCCCATTGATAATTAAAACAGCATAATCTAATACCTGAAGAGTACGCTCCATTTCCGCTGAGAAATCCACATGTCCCGGGGTATCTAGCAAAGTTATGCACATTTCCTTCCATTTTAGTCTTGCTTGTTTGGAAAAAATAGTGATTCCCCGTTTTCTCTCCATGGCATCTGTATCCAAAAAGGCGTCTTGATTATCAACACGCCCTAATGTGCGAATACTGCCACTTTCGTACAGCATTCCCTCTGATAAAGTTGTTTTTCCTGCATCTACATGGGCAAGCAACCCAATGGTAATCTGTTTCATTGTTATTCTCCTCTAAGAGCTCGCATTGCATTTAGGATTGCAAGCACTGAAACTCCTACATCTGCAAATACTGCCTCCCACATACTTGCAAGTCCAAAGGCACCTAATAATAAAAATAGGGCTTTGATTCCTAAGGCAAACACAATATTTTGCTTCACGATTGTAATGGTTTTTCTAGAAATTTTTACCACACTGGCAATTTTTCTAATATCATCATCCATAATGACTACATCCGCCGCTTCAATGGCTGCATCGGAGCCCATGCTTCCCATAGCGATTCCAATGTCCGCTCTTGTAAGCACGGGAGCATCATTGATTCCGTCTCCTACAAAGGCTAGCTTTCCTTTGCCCTGCTCTTTTTCAAGTAAGGCTTCCACCTTTCTTACCTTATCCTCTGGTAAAAGGTCTCCATATACCTTGGTAAGTCCTAATTCATTTGCTACCGCCTCTGCTACCTCCTGTCTATCGCCAGTTAGCATTACACTTTGCTTAACTCCCACCTTTTTCATCTTAAGTAGGGCTTCCTTTGCCCCTTCCTTAATGGTATCGGAAATAACAATGGCTCCTACATAATTGCCTTCCATAGCCACATATACGTTGGTACCAATGCTTTCTACCTTCTCATAGGAAATGTGCTGTTGCTCCATTAATTTTCCATTTCCTACATAAACCTCTTTTCCTTCTATGATAGCACGAATTCCATATCCTGCAAGCTCTTTTACCTCTAGCACAGCTTCATTTGGAATATTTTTTCCATAGGCTTCCTTAATGGAATTTCCAATTGGGTGATTGGAATAATTCTCAGAAAACGCGGCAATTCTTAATAGCTCTTGTTCTGATATTCCTTTTGGAATCACCTTAGACACCTTAAATTCTCCTTTGGTTAAGGTACCTGTTTTGTCAAATACAATGGTATCCATGTTAGATAGTGCTTCTAAATAATTGCTTCCTTTTACTAGCACACCTAGCTTAGAGGCTGCTCCAATTCCTCCGAAAAATCCTAATGGAACAGAAATGACTAAGGCACAAGGACAGGAAATGACAAGGAAAATGCAAGCCCTTCCAATCCAATCTCCAAAGTTTCCACCAAAGAAAAGTGGTGGCACTAAGGCAAGTAAAACTGCACCTATAGTTACAAAAGGCGTGTAATATTTAGCAAATCTTGTGATAAAGTTTTCTACCTTTGCCTTTTTGCTGCTAGCATTTTCCACTAGCTCAAGAATTTTCGTAACAGTGGAATCGTCAAAGGTCTTAGTAACCTTAACTCTTAGAGTACCACTTCCGTTGATACAACCGCTGATAATCTGGTCTCCTTCCCTTACTCCTCTTGGAACAGATTCTCCTGTTAATGCCTTAGTATCCACCATAGAGGCTCCCTCTACTACAATCCCATCTAAAGGAATTCTCTCTCCTGGCTTAATGATAATCTCAGTATCAATTTCCACTTCATCAGGGTCCACCTTAAGTAATTGCCCGTCCTTTTCTACGTTGGCATATTCTGGACAAATGTCCATCATTTCTGTAATGCTTTGTCTAGAACGAGCCACTGCATAGCTTTGAAACAACTCTCCTACCTGATAAAATAGCATCACCGCTACACCTTCTTGATGTTCCCCTACACCAAAGGCACCAAAGGTTGCTATCATCATAAGAAAATTCTCATCAAATACTTGCCCATGTATAATATTTCTTCCTGCCTTTAAAATAATGTCATAGCCAATGACCAAATATGGCACTAGATAAAGCACGAAAAGAAAGATAGGATGGGGTAATAGCTTTAAATAGCCCCCAAGGTTTGCTACCGCTAAGGCTACAAACAAGACAAAGGTGAGGATAATTCGATAT
>JAFPBJ010000137.1 GCA_017390525.1 Lachnospiraceae bacterium
TAATAGTCGTTTTCTGTAATGGTAATTGTGAGAAAGGATATTTTTGATATAATAATAATGGGGAATTATATAAAAATGGAGGTAAATATATGCTTAGAATTGCTGTATGTGATGATGAAAGTTATTTTAGTCAATTGATTAGTTATTTGGAGGGAAAAAATGAAAAAGGTTAAAATCGCATTGGTAATTATTTTACCATTGGTACTTATATGTTGTATATTAGGAGTATTTTTAAAAAAAGAGAAAATACTTAGGGAAATTAAAAACGAAGAAGTATCATTAGGTGAAGTATCAGACGAAATGTATTTTGGTGAAATATTAGAAGGAGTATTATGTAGTGCGCCATTACCTAAGGAGTTGTATCAGCATGGATTAGATTTAGTAGAGGATAATCAGGTGGTGTTTGTATATCGATATTCTAATTATGCATGGGGAAATCGAGACGAGTTACTAATTGTAGATAAAAACAATCGCTGTAAAAAGATTAATTTACTTGAAGGTGACTTGATTAATAAGGAATGGTTTGGAGAAGAGGATAGTCGATTTTTAGAATATTTAGATACATATATGGCGGATACACAATATCCATATTGTAATTATGAAGCCAACTTTTCTGAACAAGAACTTCTTTCTGTTATTAATATGATGGATATTACGTTAAATAAGCCTGAACCTGTGGCCTTGGATTCGTCAGATTTTGCTTTTTATTATGTAAATGGAGTTGAAAATAATAGAAAAATTCATTTGATGATAGAAAAAGGTTCTATCAATCATATGCCTAAAACCAACAAAAAGCAAATCAACAAGATATGCGATAAATTACAAGAAATTTATGAAAAAGCAGATTAAAACTAGATTATTAGATTAGAATCATAGGCAAGCTTCTTAGCTTGCCTATTTCATTTCTCTATTGTGTTTCCTCAATCATTTTTTTGATTTTCTTTAGCATTTCTACCGCTGACATATAATCCGACATTTTGATTTTGCGTACTACAGGCTCTAGAGAGCTTTGTAGGGAAACGCCATGATATTGGTAGGTTTGTAGCTCTTGGAGGATTTCCATCATTTTATCCTCGTCTAAATCAAACATAATATCCTCAAGGGTTTGAATTTTGTTGTTAAACGCTTCCTCTGATAAAGTAGGAAGATTACTAGTATCGCTAGCTTCTTCTTCCTCTTCTAATGGAATATCAAGGTATTGTCTTACTAGTTCAACAATGCGATGAAATTCTGTTACCATTTCACTATGTTTATTTATAATTGTGTCATAATCTTCTTGTTTTCCAGCAGCTTCAAGCTGTTTCGCCATATTGGAAAGAGTAACAGCACCAATGTTTAGCATGGAGCTTTTTATTCCATGGACAGCAATGGTGTAATCCTTCCAATTTTGTTGCTGAAACAGTTGCTCTGTCTGATTGATAGTAGATTTAGAACACTCATAGGTGAATTTTAATATGCGTAAAAATTTCTCTTGTGTGCCACAATATTTTAGTGCTGTTGCAATATCAAGGTCACCGATTACAAGGGGCTCCTCGGTGGTTGTTTCAGAAGGAGCAATGTTATCTTCTGGAGCGCTAAGAAGCTTAGAGGCTGGTAAATACTGCATTAGCACGCGTTTTAATATGGATAAATCAATCGGCTTTTCCACAAAATCGCTAAAGCCTTCTTCTTTGAACATTTTTTTTGCTTCAGAGGTAGCATTGGCACTTAAAGCAATAATTGGAATGTTTTTAAAATAAGGATCTGCTTTTTCACGAATCCTTTGAAGGGTTTCAATTCCATCCATATTTGGCATCATGTGATCTAAAAATACAAAATCATAATCCTTAGATTCTATTTTTTCTAACGCTTCCTGTCCGCTTAAGGCATAGGTTACCTGAATCTGGTAACCATTTAATAAGCCTTCAATTACCTTAAGGTTTACGATATTATCATCTACCACCAGTAAATGGGCATCAGGGGCAATAAATGGGTCAGGTAAGGTAGAAGGAGTAGAAGTAGTTTCTTCTTCCTTATATAGCTTAATTGGTGTTTCATTCTGGATTTTTTGAGGAATGGTAAATTTAAAAATACTTCCTTCCTTTGGTTTACTTTTTACCGTTATGGTACCTCCCATTTTTGTAACAATAGAGTGATCAATGGCAAGTCCTAGCCCAATGCCACCAGTTTCTCTATTGGTGCGTGTATATGCCTGATTAAAGCTAGTAAATAATTTATCCATATCTTCTTTTTTCATACCAATGCCTGTATCAATTACAGACACAATTAAGTCAATTTTTTCATTCCTTTTTTCAAAGGTTACATCAATTTTTATGGAGCCTTTTTGCGTAAATTTAATGGCGTTATCCATAAAATTCATCATTACCCGCTTGATTTTCTCTTCGTCTCCAATTAATTGGCAAGGTAAATTATCGTCTATATGATAGCTAAGCTTAATTTCCTTCCCATTTATCTTATCCTTAGATAACGCAATCACATCATAAAGCGTAGCAGTCATTTGGTATATTTTCTCTTCTATATGCATTTGATTGGAATGAAGCTCAGTAAAAGCAAAAATATCATTTACCACCGAAGCTAACGCTTTTCCAGCATTGTGAATGTCTTGTATGGCTTCAATCACTGTAGGGGAAAGGTCCTCTTTTAATAGCATATCACTCATCCCACAGATTGTGTTAATGGGAGTGCGAATTTCATGACTTACATTGGAAAAGAAGTCGTACTTGCTTTGTTCTAATTTTTTTTGTTTTTCAAAGCTTTTGGCAA
>JAFPBJ010000138.1 GCA_017390525.1 Lachnospiraceae bacterium
ATCCTAGCAAATTCCTTTCTACACCTCAGTTAGCACTAAGTGAACCATGTCCTCTTCATATATCACTTGTGCCTCCCCATTCTCCTTTTCTCCCACATATGCCCATAGTAAACAAGTAATCTGCTCACTTTCATATGCAATCTGCTCTTTTCCTAAATGACTGCCCAATGGATAGGTACCCTCATACATCAGCTGCACAAAAGCATCTAACAATCCATCCTCATTTATTACCGGAGCTGTCACCATTCTACCTTGCCTTTTGCTAAAATAACACAAGGTAAAATTCATATGCTCAGACAATAGCTTCCTTCCAATAGAGTAAACCACATCAAGCATATGGTCTAGCTGAAATCTTCCATTATCCTCTAGCTCCATTAAAATAATCAGCTGCATAGAAGACATGCTCACATGCTCCTTTACCATTAGGCTTCCCTGCTTTACTGATAATTTCCAGTGAATATCCTTAAGGCTGTCTCCCGGATGATATTCTCTAATATTATTTACCTCAGAAAAATCATTTCCCTTTTGGCTACTTTCTTCTACTTCTGTTTGACCTGTTACATAGGCATTCTTATCTACCTCTATGTCTTCCACTACCTCTGGTAAAATAATATATTCACTATGAGCTTGTACCTCTTTTTTTAATTTCTTTATACGAAGCAAATCCCATAAAGCTAGTTGCTTTACCGACACCTCTATACACCCTGCATAAGAAGAGGTTATGCTGGTTGTAAGTACTTGTCCTTTTTTTGCTAAAATAGGAAGCTTTATCTGCTCTCTTTTTTCCTCTTCATAAAAGCCATTTTTCATAGTAAGCACAAGCGTACACTCTAAAATAGGAATCCAAGTAGGATTATGCACCGTTATTTCAATTGGAATTGGCACCTTTTTACTAAGCTGATTATGATTTGCTCCCACTGTAACAGTGAGCTTCTTTAGCACATAATAATAACAAAAAAGCTCTACAGGCAGCAAAAATAGTAAGCTTCCAAATACAATTTGCATTTGCTGCGTTTGAAAAATCATAACAAAAAAGAAGCTAAGCACTAAAATGCAAATATAGATTATAATGGATAAAATCCCCATATTCTCTTCCTCTCCTCTTAGGTGGCTGGCGCCTTTACACTACGAAAAATTTCTTCAATTACCTGTTGCTCATTCATACCTGCTGCCCTTCCCTTAGGACTTAGCTTCACACGATGACCAAACACCTCTTTGATTACACTATATACATCCTCTGGAATTGCAAATTCTCTTCCTTCAAACAACGCCATTGCCTTTGTCATATTAAGAAGTGCCACACTAGCTCTAGGGCTTGCCCCTTGTAGTAAATATTCGTGGTCTCTGGTTTTTTCTGTTAAAGCTACTAGGTACTGAAACATTTCGTCACTTACCTTAACCTCTTGAGCCTGCTGTCTAAGGGCTACCACGTCTTCCTTTTCTAATATTGTTTTTAGCTGTTTTAAAGGTTCATTTTTATGATTCTTTAAAATTTCCACTGCATCCTGTGTATCTGGATATCCTAATGATAAGCACACCATAAAACGGTCTAGCTGTGATTCTGGAAGCTTCTGAGTTCCTGAAGAACCAAGAGGATTTTGTGTTGCAATTACCGTAAAAGGCTCTGGCACCTTTCTAGTCACCCCATCTACCGTTACCTGTTTTTCTTCCATAACCTCTAATAGGGAAGACTGCGTCTTTGGGGAGGTACGGTTAATTTCGTCTGCCAAAAACAGATTACAAAGGATTGCACCCTCTTTATACTCAAACTCATTGGTTTTATTATTATACATAGAAAAGCCTACAATATCACTAGGAAGAACATCAGGAGTAAATTGCATTCTTCGATAATCCAGAGAAATCACCTTAGAAATCGCCATGGCTAAGGTAGTTTTTCCCACTCCAGGAATGTCCTCTAGTAAAATATGTCCCCCCGCCAAAATAGTGGCTAGGGTTTTCTTTATAATTTCGTCCTTACCTTTAATCACTGTTTTTACTTCATTTAATGCTTCTTGTAACTTTGCTGTGTTTTGATTCATATTGTTACTTGGCTCCCTTCAAATTCTATATAATTCTATTTTCCTCTAAATATAGGTTTCTGTCAATGGGGTTTGTTTTATCCCTTTATATACCTTTATATAAAACAAAAAACTCCACAGGTTTTCACCTTGAAGAGTTTTTTGCTAGCTTATTTACGAATATCTTTTACTACCTCATTTGGAATTTCAAATTCTACAGTTCCCATATACATTGGTGCTACTTCTCCTTCATCAAAGCCAATTACCACATTGCCTTTTTCATTTAAATAGAAGGAGGTGTTTGGTGTAATGGCTTTGAAATTAATTTCTTCTATTTCATCATTTAACCAATATGAAACATTCTCATCTTTTTCCATTTGTTCCTTCATTTGTGCCTTAATATTTTCGCTAATTGGAGTAATATAATCTACACCCTCTTTAAAAATATCCTTTAATTGCAAGCGTTCACCAGTATTCAAATCAATGGTATAATAATGATTCCACTGATAGCCACTACCTGCACCTTGATAGCAAATAAGCTTTAAGGTGAAATAATCCTGCGTAGTAGATAGCACCTCACTTTTTACAATCACATCCTGATACCCTTGTTTATCCTTTAAGTTCGCTTCAAATTCTTTTACCAACTGATCTGTAATTTTCTTAATTTCTTCATTGATTTCTTTTGTGGTTTTACTAAGCTTTTCTTGTGTTTTTTGATTTGCTTTTTCCTCCTCCACTTTTATTTCAGGCACCTCAATATCTGCCCTATTTCTATCTGTTTCATATTGATAATCCCTAAAGGTTACCACCGATGCAATAGGTCCAATCACAGGAATGCCCTCCATTGCCTTTGCCACAGTAGGTGATGTATTTGGTAATGCAACAAATGCCCCTACAAAAGCTGCTGCGCATACTGCCACTTTCATCATTTTAACTTTATTTCTTTCTTTTTTATTTACCATTTTTGCTTCCTCCATTTTTTTACGCAATTGTTCTAATTGCTCCTTTGACATTTCTGGCATTTCATATGCCTCTTGTAACAATTTCATTTTTGTCTTATCTAAATTTTGATTTTCATTTATTTCAGAAAAATGTTTTATCATATCCAACTATCTCCTTTCTTATTTATGGTACATTAGGCGTTTGCGAAACGACTATTAAACTTATTTTAGTTGTACAGAATATACAATTCCATAAGCAAGCACTTTGTCCCCGTCGGTGTTTATATGCCGTATTTTGGCATATTATGCACCGCTACGAGGGACAACGTAGCGAGAGCGTGCTTGCATTGGTATGTATATTTTGTACAACTGAATAAAAA
>JAFPBJ010000139.1 GCA_017390525.1 Lachnospiraceae bacterium
GAGTTGGTGGCAGCTAGTGAAAAGGCGAGAGAAATACTAGGCTGGAGTCCAAAGTATGATACCTTAGAGGATATGATATCCTCCGCTTGGAAGTGGCATAAAAATCCTCGTTTCTAAGCAATTTATTGCGAAGAGGCGAGAGATACGGATGATCAGAATTAAGATAGAAAGGACAATAAAATGAGACTAATAGAAGAGCTAAGAGAAGGAGAAATGGTTTCGGAGATTTATTTGTGTAAAACCAAACAGATTGCAAAAACAAAGGCAGGAAAAAGCTATTATTCCCTAGTTTTACAAGATAAATCAGGGACCCTAGATGGAAAGGTATGGGAGCTATCTAATGGAATCGAGCATTTCGATGCCATGGATTACATAAAAATTGAAGGTCAGGTTACTAGCTTTCAAGGCAGCAATCAGCTTAATATTAAGCGAATTAGAAAGGCATCGGAGGGAGAATATGACCCAGCCAATTATATGCCTTGCACTGGAAAAAATGTGGAGGAAATGTATCAGGAGCTAGTGGGATATATTTCTCTAGTAAAGGATGTTTATTTAAAACAGCTATTAGAGGGATATTTTGTGAAGGATGCAGCCTTTATCAAAGCCTTTAAGAATCATTCAGCAGCAAAAAGCGTGCATCACGGCTTTATTGGAGGACTTTTAGAGCATACTCTTGGGGTAACTAGATTATGTAAGGCATATACTGATATTTACCCAATTTTAAATGGAAGCCTTCTAATTACAGCAGCTATGTTTCATGATATTGGAAAATTAAAGGAAATTTCTACTTTCCCACAAAATGATTATACAGATTCGGGTCAGCTACTTGGACATATTGTTATGGGAACAATGATGCTAGAGGAGAAAATAAAAGAGATTCCTAATTTCCCAGAGAAGCTGAAAAATGAGTTGTTACATTGTATTGTGTCTCATCACGGAGAATTAGAATTTGGTTCGCCAAAGAAACCATCTTTAATTGAAGCTGTTGCCCTTAATTTTGCAGATAACACAGACGCAAAAATTCAAACCTTTACTGAGGTGTTACAAGGAGAGCATTCAGAGGATTGGTTAGGATATAATCGGTTCTTTGAAAGTAATTTAAGGAAGACCTCAAAAGAAAATATAAAATAAAGTGAGAAAATCTATGGAAATCAAAAAGAATGATTGTTATGAGGTTACAATTGAAGATATGACAGTTGCAGGAGAAGGGGTAGGAAAGGTAGAGGGCTACCCTTTCTTTGTGAAAGACACTGTAGTAGGAGATAGGGTGAAAATTCTTGCTATTAAGGTGAAAAAAAATTACGGATATGGAAAGGTATTAGAGGTGCGATCTCCCTCTAAGGATAGAGTAGAGCCAAGATGCAGTGTGGCAACTAGCTGTGGAGGTTGCATTTTTCAACATATTTCTTATGAAAAGCAGCTGGAGTTAAAGCAAAATCATGTAAAAAATTGTTTGGAGAAAATTGGAGGCTTACAAAATATAGAGCAGCTTATGGAGCCGATAATTGGAATGGAAGAGCCATATTTTTATCGCAATAAGGCACAATTTCCTATTGGCACCAACAAAAATGAGGAGCTTGTGGCAGGATTTTATGCAAGAAGAACTCACTCTATCATTCATCATTTAGAATGTCAGATTCAGCACCCCGTGAATGAAACAATTTTAAAAATGGTGCTTTCCTTTATGAAGAAATATCAAGTGCCAGCCTATGATGAGGTGACTCACACAGGCTTAGTGCGTCATGTATTAACGAGAGTGGGGTTTGTAACC
>JAFPBJ010000140.1 GCA_017390525.1 Lachnospiraceae bacterium
ACCAGAAAACAAAGGAAAAACAATTGTTGCATTGCTTCCAGATTCTGGAGACCGTTATTTATCAACTCCATTATTTAATGATTAGAATTGTGGGGGAATGATATGAGTAATGAGGTAATTAAAAAGGAAGAGAAGTATATAGAAGAAATTAAGAAGCTTGTAGAAAATCTAAAATATGGCAGTCTTACTTTAATCGTACAAGATGGTAAAGTCATACAAATAGATAAAACAGAAAAATTTAGATTATAAAACTGACTGGAAAGACCAGAGGTTTTACAAAAAAGATATTCTTTTTGTGAAATTTCTGGTCTTTTATTTTGGGAAACTGAAGTAGAAAGAAGGTGTCTCATGAGTAATACATATAAAGATTTGCAGAATTCACATCCATGCTTTGGTGGTCATAAAAACAATGCGGGAAGAATCCATTTGCCAGTGAGTCCAGGGTGTAATATTGCATGTAGGTTTTGTGACCGAACCATTAATGATGTGGAGGAACGACCAGGCGTTACCTCAAAGGTGTTAAAGCCAGAAGAGTGTGAAGATATATTAAAAAAAGCCTTAGAAATTTGTCCTGACATTAAGGTGGCAGGAATTGCTGGACCGGGAGATACGTTAGCCACAGACAATGCACTCAATACCTTTAAAATTATCAAGGAGAAGTTTCCGGATTTAATCAAGTGTATGAGCACCAATGGTTTGCTTCTTAATGAGAGAGCCCAAGACGTAATTCAGGTAGGAATTGATTCTCTAACCGTTACGGTAAATGCGGTGGATCCTGAAATAGAAAGTAAGTTAAATGCTTATATCATTTATCACGGAGAGAAAATAGAGGGTGTAGAGGGAGCCAAAATACTCATCCATAATCAATTAGAGGGAATCAAAAAGGTGGCAGCAGCAGGAATTACTATTAAGGTAAACACAGTGCTAGTGCCGGAAATTAATGGTGGCCATATTGAAGAAATTGCCAAAACGGTAAAGGAAGCAGGGGCAAGCATTTATAATATTATTCCTTTAATTCCACAGCATGAACTAAAGGACTATAAAGAACCTGTTTGTGCCGAAATTGATGAAGCGAGAACAAAGGCTTCTAAGTATATTGATGTGTTTAGACATTGTCAGCATTGTAGGGCTGATGCAGTAGGTGTGCCAGGAAAATCAGAATTTGGTGACCAAATTTACCAAAGAAGACTAAATGTGAAGGAGACTTTTTCTCATGGATAAGGATACATATTTCATTGCAGTGGCTTCAAGTGATGGAATTGTGGTAAATAGTCATTTTGGAAGAGCAGACAAATTTTATATTTATAAGGTCGAAAATGAGGAAGAGATAAAGCTTGTAGAAACAAGGGAAGTGCTACCAGTCTGTGAAGGTGGTAACCATAATGAGGATAAGCTAAAGGATAATTTACTTAAGCTTTCGGATTGTAAATATTTATTAGTAAGTAGAATTGGAAATGGAGCAATGGTTATGGCAGAAAGCCTTGGAATAGAAGCATATGAGCTTCCAGGAATTATTGAAGAATCCATTAACCAGTTAATCAAATATGTGAAAATACAAAATTTATTTCACTAAGATATGTCGTGAATAATTGAGGTTCAACTAAGAAAGGAAAAGTAGAAAATGGGCGAATTAAGACAAATTGCAATATATGGAAAAGGTGGAATTGGAAAATCCACTACAACACAAAATTTAACAGCAGGATTAGTAGAGCATGGGAAGAAGGTAATGGTTGTAGGCTGTGATCCAAAGGCAGATTCAACAAGACTTCTTCTTGGTGGTTTAGCACAAAAAACAGTACTTGATACCATTAGAGAAGAAGGAGAGGATATCGAGCTTGATCGTATTATGAAAGAGGGATATGGCGGAACAAGATGTGTGGAATCAGGCGGACCAGAACCAGGTGTAGGCTGTGCAGGCCGCGGTATTATTACATCAATTAATATGCTTGAGAATCTTGGCGCTTATACAGAGGATTTGGATTATGTATTTTATGATGTATTAGGTGACGTAGTTTGTGGTGGTTTCGCAATGCCAATTCGAGAAGGAAAGGCAAAGGAAATCTATATAGTAGCCAGTGGTGAAATGATGGCTTTATATGCTGCCAATAATATTTCCAAAGGAATTCAACGTTATGCAAGAACAGGTGGAGTAAGATTAGGTGGTATTATTTGTAATTCTAGAAATGTTGACAGAGAGCTTGATCTTTTAAGAGCCTTTGCAAAGGAGCTTGGAACGAAATTGTTATACTTTGTGCCTAGAGATAACATTGTTCAGCATGCAGAAATTAATAAGAAAACAGTAATTGAGTATAGACCAGAGTCCAATCAAGCGCAGGAATACAGAAATCTTGCTCAAGCAGTCATTGAAAATAAAGATTTTGTGATTCCAACTCCAATGACACAAGAAAGACTAGAAGAAATTTTAATGGAATATGGAATGATGGAATTAGCAGACGACTATAAGATTTAAAGGTTAAAAAACAGATAGGAGGGACTGAAAAAAATGGGTAAAGTGAATCGGTCAATTACAGAGCTTGTTGGAAAAACTCCTCTTTTAGAGCTGGTAAATTATGAAAAAAAGAATCAGCTTGATGCAAGGATTTTAGTGAAGCTAGAGTATTTTAACCCAAATCAAAGTGTGAAGGATAGAATTGCTCTTGCAATGATTGAGGATGCAGAGAAAAAGGGGCTTTTAAAGCCAGGCTATACTATTGTAGAAACTACTAGTGGAAATACAGGAATTGGTCTTGCAGCCATTGCAGCAGCAAAAGGCTATAAATTTAGAGTCTATGTACAGGACAATGTAAGTCAGGAACGATTCCAGGTCATTCATGCCTTTGGTGGAGAGACTATAAAATTGTCTGAGGAGCCAGCTATAGCAGAGGTAATGGAAGCAACAAACGGAGACTTTATAGCAGCTATTGCAGCCCTTAGAGAAAAGGTGCTTTCTAAAGAGAAAGATATTTTCTTTGTAGATCAAACTGCCAATCCAGCCAATCCTGGTATTCATGAAGCCACTACAGGTCCAGAAATCTGGGAGGATACAGAAGGTCAGGTAGATATTTTAGTAGCTAACGTAGGAACTGGTGGAACAGTGTCAGGTACTGGTAAATATTTAAAAAGTAAAAATCCAAATGTAAAGGTGGTAGCGATTCAACCAGGTGAAAATTCTTTACCAAGTGAAACAAATCCAGAACCAGAGGAAATTACAGGAGTACACCCCTTTGAGGGAGTACCTACGGAGCGAGTACCATCCACAATGGATTTGAATATTTATGATGAAAAATTTGAAGTAGAAACCATAGATGCCTATAAGGCTGCAAGAGAGGTGGCAAAAACAGATGGTATTTTAGTTGGAACCTCCTCAGGGGCTGCAATTAAAGCTGCCACAGAGCTTGCAAAAAGACCAGAAAATAAAGGAAAGACAATCGTGGCTGTATTACCAGATACAGGTCTTAGATATCTTTCAACGAATTTATTTAATGAAGAGTATCAAGGATAGGAGTGAACTACATGGCTATAAATTTAAATAATTCCAACGTAGCAACCAGAGAGAATCGAATTGGTTCCATTACTGGTTATGTTGGTACGTTAAAGGATCTTGCAAATCAAAGTGAGTGCGGAACCTTGAAGGGCTGTTCTAGATGCTTTTCTCAATCTAGTACCTGTCTTTCTTCCTGCGGGTTAGGTCAGCTCTCGGCTATTCGTGATGTAGCAATTATTCATCATGGACCAGCGGGATGTTCCGTAGCGGCATCAAACGCTTATTATATGTCAAGAGTAATGGCGAAAAAAAGAGGTGTCACTAGTGAAACAGTTTATGTGGGAACTGATATGAATGAGAATGATACTATTTTCGGTTCTACAGAAACCTTAAGAAATGTTATTTTAGAGGTAAATAAAAGATATGCTCCAAAGGCGATTTTTGTTTCTAGTTCCTGTGCAACAGGAATCATTGGAGAGGATATTGATAGTATTGTAGATGAGGTAAGAGAGGAAGTTAAGGTTCCAATTGCAGCCGTTCACTGTGAAGGTTTTAAGTCAAGAATTTGGGCAACAGGGTTTGATATTGCAGACCATAGGGATTATATTTTATATTGCAATTGCCATGGGAAAAGGGGAAAAAGAAAATGGGAGAAAAGCATGTGTACAGTCTTTTCTTCTTTCTTTTTTACTTGGTATGATTTTAATGGGTATTGCCATTGGCATTAGTCCTTTTTTGCCAAAATGGATGGGGGCTGATCAGTCTATACGAAAAATAGCATCTGATTATTTTAAGATTAGCTATTATGGAATGATAGGAATGTCCTTTAATATTTTGCTAGGCTCTGTTCTTAAGGGGGCAGGAAATATGAAGACGCCAATGTATGTAAATGTTGGTATGAACCTGTTAAATATTTGCTTTAATCTACTTTTTATTTATGAAAGCAGAGTCATAGAGATTGGTGGAATACATATTTTATTGCAAGACTTAGTACCATTTCCTTTGCAGCACATAGTATTACCTTTACAGCAGAATCGGCTTTTTATATGCCTGTCATTGGGGCACAGTCGGCAGTCACGACCATGTCTGGAAATATAACAGGAGAGGAAAATCAGAGAAAGCTTCATTTATTAACGAAAATATCTTGTATTTTGATTGGAATTGTAATGTTTATTGTGGCATTATTTATGTTAGTGTTTGCAAGAAATGTATTATCCTTTTTTACCTCTAATGAAAAAGTAATTGAATTAGGAAGAATTTTATTTTATATTGTAGCAGTAAATGAACCGATTTTTGCAATATCAATTGTAATGGAGGGGATTTTCAATGGTATGGGAGATACGAAAAGAACCTTTCTTGTTTCTGCTATGACTTTGTGGTTTGTTCGTGTGCTAGGGACATGGATTGCGATTCATGTGTTTCATGCTGGTGTAATCGGTGCGTGGATTTGTATGGCACTTGAAAATGCGGTAAGGGGAA
>JAFPBJ010000141.1 GCA_017390525.1 Lachnospiraceae bacterium
AAATTTGCTTAGATAAAATTAGTAAACATAAGCTAGATATGAAGCTAATCGATGCAGAATATACCTTTGATAATAATAAGGTACTATTTTATTTTACTGCAGACGGAAGAATTGATTTTAGAGAGCTAGTAAAGGATTTAGCCTCTGTGTTTCGCACTAGAATTGAGCTTCGCCAAATCGGAGTAAGAGATGAGACAAAGATTCTTGGTGGAATCGGAATTTGTGGAAGAAGCCTTTGCTGCCATACTCATCTATCTGAATTCGTACCAGTATCCATTAAAATGGCGAAGGAGCAGAACTTATCCTTAAATCCTACGAAAATATCAGGCGTATGTGGACGACTTATGTGCTGTTTAAATCATGAGCAGGATACCTATGAATATTTAAATAGTAAGCTACCTAATGTAGGGGATATGGTTTCTACTAACGATGGATTCAAAGGGGAAGTAGTCAGTGTAAATGTCCTAAGACAAAAGGTAAAATTAATTGTAAAATTAGATAACGATGAAAAAGAGATTATGGAATACAAGGTAAGTGATCTTAAGTTTAAACCAGCAAAACGTCAGGATAAAATGAGCATTTCTGATGAGGAATTAAAGAAGCTTGAGGCCTTAGAGAAAAAAGAAGGGAAATCAAAGCTAGATGATGATTAATTTGCTAGAGCAAGAACGAATTGACGATTTGCATATCAATGGGTATCAAATCATTCAAAATAATGAGGATTTTTGTTTTGGAATTGATGCGGTGCTATTATCTGATTTTGTAAAAGCAAAGAAAGGCGCCAAGGTAATCGACCTTGGAACAGGAACAGGAATTATCCCTATTTTGTTATCAGCAAAAACAAAGGCAGAGCATATTTACGGTTTAGAAATACAGGAAAAAAGCGTAAATATGGCAAGACGAAGCGTACAACTAAATCATTTAGAAGATAAAATAGAAATCCTTGCAGGAGATATAAAAGAAGCGGCTACCCTTATGGGTGCAGCTTCTTTTGATGTGGTAGTAAGTAACCCACCTTATATGATAGCATCTCATGGCTTAAATAGTGCGAAGGAAAGTAAAAACATTGCACGACATGAGGTGCTTTGTTGCTTGGAAGATGTGGTAAGTCAAGGCAGTAAGCTCCTTAAGGAGGGAGGCACCTTTTTTATGGTGCATAAGCCCTTTCGTTTGGCAGAGATAATAGCTTGCATGATTAAATATCACCTAGAGCCGAAGCGACTTCGAATGGTGCATTCCTATGTAAATAAAGAGCCTAGCATGGTGTTAATTGAAGGAAGAAAAGGCAGTGCATCTTACCTTCATATTGAGCCACCACTCATTGTATATAGTGAACCAGGTCAATACAGTGACGAAATTTATCAAATCTACGGATATGAAAAGGAGGGGATGAAGTAGTGGCTGGAACCTTATTTTTATGTGCAACTCCAATTGGCAATTTAGATGACATTACCTTTCGGGTGCTAGAAACCCTAAAGACAGTGGATTTAATTGCTGCCGAGGATACAAGGCACAGTATCAAGCTTTTAAACCATTTTAATATTAAAACAAAAATGACAAGCTATCATGAATTTAATAAAATAGAAAAGGCGCAGTATCTGGTAAAGGAGCTAGAACAAGGGAAAAATATTGCTTTGATTACAGATGCTGGTACACCAGGAATTTCAGATCCAGGTGAGGAGCTAGTAAGGCAGTGCTACGATGCTAATATAAAGGTGACTTCCCTTCCTGGAGCCTGTGCATTGATTACTGGGCTTACTATGTCTGGACTTCCTACGAGACGATTTTGTTTTGAGGCATTTTTACCTACGGATAAAAAGCTAAGGGCGCATATACTTGAGTCTCTTAAGCTAGAAACTAGAACGATTATTATTTATGAAGCACCACACAGATTGAAAAAAACCTTAAGTGAATTATATGGATATTTGGGAGAGCGAAGAATCACTGTTCTTAGAGAGCTTACGAAAAAGCATGAAACAGCTTTTGTGGCTACATTTAAAGAAGCAATCGACTATTATGAGGAAAATGAGCCAAAAGGGGAATGCGTACTTGTAATAGAAGGGATTTCTGTAAAAGAGGTAGAAGAGGAAAAAGCTAAGGAATGGGAACAGCTTACCTTAAAGGAGCATGTAGAGCTTTATATGAAGCAAGATATGTCAAAAAAGGAAGCTATGAAGCAGGTTGCTTTGGATAGAGGAATGAAAAAACGGGATGTATATCAAGCGTTGTTAGAAGAATGAAAAACAAAAAGTGTCGTGGGGCGACACTTTTTGTTTTTCATAATCTATTTTGTTACATTTAATCCAGCAATACGAGCTAGCTCCATAATAGAAGAAATGGAAACCTTTTTCCCGCAATATTCTACAAGGTCGTCCATTGAGCCATCGAAGATATCGCAAGGTTCATATTTCTTAAGGATAATTTTGTCGTCATCTACAAAGATTTCTAATGGATCCTTTTCATTTACATTTAAGCTACGACGTAATTCAATGGGAAGGGTGATTCTTCCTAATTCATCTAGTTTTCTTACAATTCCTGTACTCTTCATAATATGCCTCCTATGTATATACCCAAAAATAAAATTTGCTTATCTTATGCATTTTTGCACATGACTAACTTTGTAGGATAATTGTAACATAAAAGTAAAAATTTGTCAATGCATTTGGAAAATTGTTACCAATCGTAAATTTCTGGAAATAAAAAAAGATATGGTTAGAATTGTTACGAATGAAGTATAGTCTAAGGAATGATAATATATTCTTTCAAACTGGGAATATAGATAGCTGTAGGAACATAAAT
>JAFPBJ010000142.1 GCA_017390525.1 Lachnospiraceae bacterium
GGAAAAAGCAATTAGTGTAGGGATTGGTATGGCAAATCATGAGGTAATTGATGAAATTAATATTTTGCAGGCAGATTATGTAGCAATGAGACAAGCAATTAGCTTATTAGAGAAAAAACCAGACATTTTGCTAAATGATGCAGTTACAATACCCGATATAGATATTAAGCAGGTGCCAATTATAAAGGGAGATACCAAAAGTATTTCCATTGCTGCCGCAAGTATTGTGGCAAAGGTAACTAGAGATAGAATGATGGTGGAATACGACGAGGTTTATCCTGGATACGGATTTGCTAAGAATAAGGGATATGGAACTAAGGAGCATATGGAAGCCATTAGAACATTAGGTCCATGTGCAATACATAGACGTACCTTTATTTCTTTGGAGAAATAAAGGAAAGCATGGAGCTTAATGGAATAGAAAGGAATGGGAGCATATGAATATTTATCATTCTGCATTGGGTAATCAAAATAGACTACATTCTAATATGAATCAATGTGCTAAGGCTTATGAGAGCAATTTAACTCCCATTCAAAACAAGCCACAACAAAAAGCTGTTCCATTAAATCAGCTAGTAAAGGGACAGGTTTTTCAGGGTGAAATTGTGGATGTGGTACATAAGTCTGTAACCATTAAGCTTCCAGACCTTACTTTGCTAAAGGCAATGCTAGGGGAAACGATGGACATTAATATTGGAAGTTCCCTATATTTTGAAGTAAAAGAAAATCAGGATAATTTACTAGTATTAAAGCCTATTATAGACGATACCATTAATCCACAAAATCAAACCATTGAAAAGGCATTATCACTTGCAGATATGCAGCTAAATGAAAAAAATATGACCATTGTAAAGGAGCTGCTTTCTCATCAAATGCCTATTGATAAGCAGTCAATTCAAAAAATATTACAGCAGTCTTTAAAGTTTCCAGACACATCTATTAAAAATTTGGTGGCAATGAATAAAATTGGGCTTCCAATTAATGAAACCAATACAAGTCAAATTACTCAATATGAAAGCTATCATCATCAGATTAAGGAAAATATAGAACAAATTGCAAAAGGTACCTTTGAAACTCTACAATTGTCTACAGAGCAGGATATAGAAGTGGTAGCAAAAGTGGTATTAAAGGAAATCTTTGGGAATGAGCCTAAGGATGTAACAAGGGAAGCACCTGTAAATGTTCAGGAAATGGCTACCTTAAAGGAAGTACCACAACAAAAAGAAGCTTCTAATCTTACAAAAGCGTTAGAGGTAGGAGAAAACGTTGCTGAAACAAAAGAGGAAGTAGCATTACTTGATAGACCGAAGCAAGATATGGTTTCCTTGCTAAAACAGGGGGGATATGAGGAAAAAGAATGTATCCAAATTGTAAAAGCTTTGCCAAGTGTAGAGGAAAATACCCTTCTTCCAGAGCTTGTAAAACAGCTAAAAAAAGCACCAGAATATAAGCCTACTCTACTAAAGGAGCTATTTACAAAGGAATGGGTATTAGATAATATAAAAAATGAGCTCCAAAGCAAATGGTCCTTAACTCCAAAACAATTAGAACGAGAGGGAGGCGTAAAGGAGTATTACGAATCTATTTTAGAAGCGTCTAATCGTTTGTTAGAAGAAATGAATCAGGTAACGAAGCAAACCGAAGTGTTATCTAAAAATACAACTCAGTTAAAGGATAACATTGATTTTATGAATTCGGTCAATCAATTATTTGCTTATACCCAGCTGCCAATGAAGCTACAAAATCAGGAGGCACATGGGGAGCTTTATGTTTTTACAAATAAAAAACGGCTTAGTAAACGAGAGGGCAATATTAATATTTTGCTACATTTAGATATGGAACGATTAGGACCCATTGATATTTATGTTACTATGGCAGGCTTTGAACAGGCAAAACAAACGATTTCTACTAAGTTTTGTGTAAATGATGAAGAAAGTATGGCTTTAATTGAGAAAAATATTGAAAAATTGCAAGAAAAAATAGAAGAAAAAGGGTTTCACTTTTCTAATCAGGTAGAATTGCGAGAGGAAGAAGTGGATTTTGTGGAAGATTTTTTACTACAAGAAGAGCCAGTAAGCAACGTGAAAAGGTATACATTTGATGTAAGGATGTAAGTGTAGGTAGTTTGCGAAACATAGTTTATTCTGTAGTACAAAATTATGGATATGTATATTTTGTACAACCTTAAAGAACGTTAAGTGTTTTGCAAGCAACTAGGTAAAGAAAGATAAGAGGGA
>JAFPBJ010000143.1 GCA_017390525.1 Lachnospiraceae bacterium
AAAAATTCTTCTCCGTTAATTTCTCGTACCACAAAATCAATAAAATCCTTTGGGAATTTTTCTAGCCACATTTCCTGATTTTGTACAATACAAAATTCTTTGTCGATTAACTCCCAAATGGGCTGTGGCAAAGTAAAATAGTCCATTAAAAATACTAATAAGGCTTCACACACCTCTTCGGAGGTATCTAAATCCTGACAAATTGGTTGATCAAACAGTTCTCTCCACTGTTTTTTATCAATTCTTTTCTTAATATTCTGATAAACCTCTCTTACCTGATCCACCCATAAATCTACAGGTGTTTTTTCCTTTTCCTCTGTCTCCTCTTGATCACTTAAAATCAAGGCCTCTTCATAGGCTTGTCGTAATTTTTTGAACCCCTCCTGGTCATCCTCAGGATTGGTAACTGACAATTTTGTTAAATACGCACGTTTGATTGCATCCTTATCCTTTGTAGGCTCAATTTCTAATATATGAAATATTTCCTTTTCTTTCATTTCTACCTCCAACTATTTCGCTTTACCCTATAAGCTTTTCTTCTTCCTAATATAATAAACGAAAATACCTAAAGCTGCCGATATGACACTAACCAAAATATCCCACGACACTTCATTTCCAATTTGATCTCCATTATGTAATGCAACTTTTTTTATGATCCTTAGATACCCAAATTCTTTTTTCCCCTTCTTCTACCTTATCTGTCTGTCCCTTAAAATGCCTCTTATATTGCTTACCATCTTCATACCACACCACATCATAGTTATATTCTGTAATATAGCGCTGATGCCAAAGCTTTTCTCTCGCCTCTACATTTATAATCTCGCCTTGCACTTCATGATAATTCTTCACTTTAAAAGCACTTTGATAATTAAACACTGCCGCCACTAAAAATACAAAAGAAAAAATAAAACACACAATACGAGGATCTTTTGTATAAAATATTGTAGTATCGCGATTCATTTTCTCTCTCCTCTCCTTAGCCTATAATCAAAAAAGGCTACTTCCTATTCCATAAGTAACCTTCTTGGTTGACATTATTTAAATTTTACTGCGGTTCCATATGCCATAACCTCTGCTGCCCCTTGTACAACCGCAGAAGATGCATAGCGAACATTTACAATGGCATCTGCTCCAAGTCTCTGTGCATCCTCTACCATACGTTTCGTAGCAAGCGCTCTAGCTTCATTCATCATTTGTGTATAAGCACTAAGCTCTCCACCTACTAAGGTTTTAAAACTTTCTGCAATATCCTTTCCAACATGCTTAGATTGAATGGTGCTACCCTTCACAAGTCCTAACATTTCTAATTCTTTTCCTGCAATATAATCAGTATTTACTAAGATCATCTGTTTCTCCACTCCTTATTTCTTTTAATCTTTCTACCAGTACAAAAACTTGGGTTCCTACCAATGATAAAAAAACAAGACCAATTATAATCTTCACAATCAAAGGAAAGGGTATCAAAAGCCACGCAAATCCATAGGCAATTAATACTGCAATTAAAATGACAGTAATAATAATTGGAGCAATTATACTATCCTTTTTCATACGTCCTCCTTATGTAGTTGCATTATATTACACTGATACTTTCAATATTATAGCATTTTTAGGAAGAATTTACAATGAAAAATGCGTATTTCACTGAAAGTGAACAGTTTTATTTACCAAAAAAGGAAGCTATCATTAATAAGCTTCCTTTTTCACTAGTACCATCTAATTGCCACTTACGACAATTTCTTAGCGTCTTACAGTTACCACACTACTCCATGTTCCATAAACTCTAGCCCCTGTAGCAGTTGTTTTGTAGGAACGCACCCTTACATAATAAGTACTGCCCTTTTTTAGATTTGATAAATTATAGAATGTCTTAGTGGTAGTTTTTGTAGCTGCACCTCTAAAATTACTTCTAAGAGAATATGCAACCTGATATCCACTTACATTACTAGTCTTAGACCACGATACCTTTGCACCGCTTTTGTTAATAGTAAGAATTTTACCTGGAGTAGCTGCTCTGAATTTGGCAGAAACTAGGTAATTCTTAAGAACTGGCGCACTATAACTCCATGCTGCTGACATCTCAATATAGTAAGTACCTTTTTTCAAATATAACGTCTTACTTTGCGCTGTTTTAGCCTCAACCGAATAAAGGGTACTACCACTTCCTGATAATACATTAAAGCGATAACCACTTCCAAGATTAGAAGAAACATCATTTGGATTCATAGTAAAGGTAACATAACCATCCTTTGGT
>JAFPBJ010000144.1 GCA_017390525.1 Lachnospiraceae bacterium
GGCAATTGTTGAGCTTGCTCACCAGCATAATATATTGGTGTTAGTGGATGAAGCCCATGGAACACATTTTTATTTTGGAGAAAATATGCCAATTTCTGCTATGGCAGCAGGAGCAGATATGGCAGCAGTTAGTATGCATAAGACAGGGGGCTCTTTAACACAAAGTTCTATCTTGTTATGTGCCGACACCATAAATGCAGATTATGTAAGACAGGTGATTAACCTAACTCAAACCACAAGTGGATCATATTTGTTGCTTACTTCTTTAGATATCGCAAGGAAAAATCTTAGTTTAAATGGTAAGGAGATTTTTCAAAGAACCGTTAACTTTACGCAATATGCTAGAGGAGAAATTAATAAACTAGGTGGTTATTATGCCTTTGGGGAAGAGCTTGTAGATGGCAATGCAGTGTATGCCTTTGACCCAACGAAGCTATCTGTGCATACAAGAGATTTGGGACTTGCTGGAATCGAGGTATATGATTTACTAAGGGATGAATATGATATTCAAATTGAATTTGGTGATATTGGAAATATACTAGCTATCGTCTCGGCAGGTGACAGAGCCCTTGAAATAGAACGATTGATTTCGGCTCTTTCTGAGATAAAGAGGTTATATGCTAAGGACAAAGCAGGCATGTTTGATCACGAATATATTAATCCACAGGTAGTGCTTCCACCACAAAAGGCATTTTATAATGAGAAAAAAATGGTGCCAATTGAAAAAAGTGCAGGTAAGGTGTGTGGAGAATTTGTTATGTGCTATCCACCGGGAATCCCGATTTTGGCACCAGGCGAATTGATTACAGAGGAGATTCTTTGTTATATTGCTTACGCAAAGGAAAAAGGTTGTTTCTTAACAGGAACAGAGGATATGAAAATAGAACATATTAACGTGGTGGAGGTGTAATGTTGTATGGAATTATGGTTTACGGAAAAGCATACCAAGCAGGTTTCCTTTTCTATGAAGGTAGACAAGCAGCTAGTTAGCGTACAAGGTGACTATCAACGAATTGATGTACTTAAGACCCCAGAATTTGGACGGGTGCTGGTATTAGACGGATATTTAATGGTGACAGAAAAGGACGAATTCATTTATCACGAAATGATTAGTCATGTACCAATGGCGGTAAATCCTAATATCAAAAAGGTGCTTGTCATTGGAGCAGGAGATGGAGGCACCATTCGAGAGCTAACTCGTTATGCTTCTATTGAGCTAATTGATATGGTGGAAATTGATAAAAAGGTAGTTGAGGTGTGCAAGGAATATCTTCCGACTACTGCTTGTAAGCTTGATGATGAAAGGGTGCACATTTACTATGAGGATGGCCTTAAGTTTGTTCGCACCAAGGAAAATGAATATGATTTAATTATAGTAGATTCCACTGATCCTTTTGGACCTGGAGAAGGACTTTTTACTAAGGAATTCTATGGAAATTGCTACAAGGCGTTAAAGGAAGATGGAATTTTAATTAATCAGCATGAAAGTCCATATTACGAGGATGATGCAAAAGTAATGGAGAGGGCACACAGACAGATTAAGTCCACCTTCCCAATTAGTAAGGTGTATCAAATGCACATTCCAACCTATCCTTCTGGACATTGGTTTTTCGGCTTTGCTTCCAAAACCTTAGACCCAGTTAAGGATTTAAAGGCAAAGGAATGGAATGAAAAACAAATAAAGACCAGATACTACAATACAGATTTACATGTGGGTGCCTTTGCAATCCCAAATTACGTAAAAGAATTATTAAATGAAGAATAAAACGGAGGAAAAGAAATCATGGGAAAAGCGTTAATTATTGGAGCTGGTGGAGTTGCCAGCGTAGTAGTACACAAATGTTGTCAAAACTCAGAGGTGTTTGAAGAGATTTGTATCGCTAGTAGAACTAAGTCAAAATGTGATGCGTTAAAAGAAAAATTACAGGGTGGTAAAACCAAAATTACTACTGCACAAGTAGATGCAGATAGCGTAGAGGAATTAGTGGCATTAATAAAGGAGCAAAAGCCTGATATCGTAATCAATGTAGCTCTTCCATATCAAGATTTAACGATTATGGATGCTTGTTTAGAAACAAAGGTAGATTACATGGATACTGCAAACTATGAGCCACTGGATACAGCAAAATTCGAGTACAAATGGCAATGGGCATATCGTGAAAAGTTTGAAAAGGCAGGCATTACTGCATTACTTGGTTGTGGCTTTGACCCAGGAGTAACAGGTGTATTCTCTGCTTATGCTCAAAAACATTATTTTGATGAAATTCATGAAATTGATATTCTTGACTGTAATGCAGGAGATCACGGCTATCCATTTGCTACAAACTTTAACCCGGAAATCAACATTCGTGAAGTATCTGCCAAAGGAAGCTACTGGGAAAATGGTCATTGGGTAGAAACAGAGCCAATGGAGATTAAGAGAGTGTATAACTTCCCAGAGGTAGGGGAAAAGGATATGTATTTATTACATCATGAGGAGTTAGAATCTTTAGGCCTTAATATTAAGGGAATTAAAAGAATTCGTTTCTTTATGACCTTTGGACAAAGCTATTTGACTCATTTAAAATGTTTAGAAAATGTAGGTATGACTTCTATTGAGCCAATTAATTTTGAAGGAAAAGAAATTGTACCATTACAATTTTTAAAGGCTGTTTTACCAGATCCTGCTTCATTAGGTCCTAGAACCAAAGGAAAAACAAATATTGGTTGTATTTTCAAAGGAATCAAGGACGGAGAAGAAAAAACCTATTATGTTTACAACGTATGTGACCATGAAGAGTGTTACAAAGAGGTAGGCTCTCAAGCGGTATCCTATACTACAGGTGTTCCAGCTATGATTGGTGCTATGATGGTTATGACAGGAAAATGGAAAAAACCAGGTGTGTACAACGTAGAGGAATTTGATCCAGATCCATTTATGGAAGCACTTAATAAATGGGGCTTACCATTTAAAGAAAACTTTAACCCAGATTTAGTAGATTAAGGAGAAATTTTGAAAATGGATTTTTCATACTTTAATCAGGTTTCAACTCCTTCTTATGTAATAGATGAACGCTTATTAAAGGCTAATTTAGAAAAGCTACATGGCGTGATGAAGGAAACGGGCTGTTCTATTTTGTTAGCTCAAAAATCCTTTTCTCACTATGGAAGCTATCCCCTTATTAGTAAGTATCTGTCTGGGACCACAGCAAGTGGCTTGTTTGAGGCGAAGCTAGGCAAGGAATATATGGGAGAAAAAGAGGTTCACATATATTCTCCTGCCTATAAGGAAGAGGATTTTGCTGAAATTATGCAGGTAAGTGATCATATTGTCTTTAATTCCCCTACACAATGGGAGAAATTTAAGGGCATGGTGGCAGACTTTTCTAAAAAAACCCAAAAGAAAATGAGCTGTGGAATCAGAGTAAATCCTGAGTATGCTAAGGTGGAAACAGAGTGCTACAATCCTTGTGGGTTGTATTCTCGATTAGGAGTCACAAAGAAAGTGATAGATACTATGGATTTAACGGGAATAGAAGGGCTTCATTTTCATACTATGTGTGAACAAAATTCTGATGTGCTAGCCGAGACCTTACAGGTGGTAGAGGAAAAATTCTCTCACGTATTGCCTCAAATGAAATGGATTAATTTTGGCGGAGGTCACCATATTACAAGAGAAGATTATGATACGAACACACTTATCAAATGCATTCGTCATATGCAGGATACCTACGGGCTTAAGGTATACATAGAGCCTGGAGAGGCGATTGCTTTAAATGCAGGCTTTCTTGTAAGTACCGTATTAGATATTGTAGAAAATGGAAGAAGCATAGCCATTCTAGATACTTCTGCTGCCTGTCATATGCCAGACGTGTTAGAGATGCCTTACCGACCAGAGGTAATTGGTGCTGGAAAGCTAGGAGAAAAGCCTTATGAATATCGTTTTGGCGGGCCTACCTGTTTGGCAGGGGATATTATAGGAGATTATTCCTTTGATGCCCCTCTTAAGGTAGGGGATAGAGTGGTATTTTGCGATATGGCAATTTATTCTATGGTAAAAAATAATACCTTTAATGGAATGCCTCTTCCAGCTATTTATCGTTATAGTGAAGAGGAAGGCTTGATTCTTGCCAAGCAGTTTGGTTACGAGGATTTTAAGGAGCGGTTATAATGGAAGTTGCAGTAGTGCAAATGAAAACGGAAAACTCCATAGAAGAAAACCTAAGAAAAGCAGAGCGAATGGTTGAGGAAGCTTGTGCTACAAAAAAGGATTTGGTGGTGCTTCCTGAAATGTTTTTATGTCCCTATGAAGCCCAAAATTTTCCTAAATTCGCGACAAAGGAAGGGGATTATGTATTTCATCGTCTTTCTAATATGGCAAAGCAGCATCAGATTTATTTGGTAGCAGGCTCTGTTCCTGAATTAGATGAGGAAGGAAAGGTATATAATACCTCCTATGTATTTGACCGTACTGGTGCTATGCTTGGAAAGCATAGAAAGGTGCATTTATTTGATATTAACATGGTGGGAAAGCACTGTTTTCGAGAGTCGGATACCTTAACTGCAGGGGATGATATTACCGTAGTAGATACAGAGTTTGGAAAAATTGGTGTTTGTATTTGTTACGATATTCGTTTTCCAGAGCTATTTCGTCTTATGGTAGAGCAAGGAGCAAAACTCATCGTTGTGCCAGCTTGTTTTACCTTAACGACAGGAGAGGCTCATTGGGATATCTTTTTTAGGGTAAGAAGTACAGAAAATCAGGTTTTCATGATTGGGGCAGCAGGTGCTCTTGATGAAAATGGACCATTTCAGTCCTATGGGCATTCACTAGTGGTGTCGCCCTTTGGGGATATTTTAGGAGAAATGCAGCAAGAGGAAGGAATCTTATCCGCTACAATAGAGCTAAAAGAGGTAGAAAAGGTGAGAGAGGAAAATCCTTTTTTACAGCATAGAAGATTAGATTTATATGAAGTACGCAAAAAGGACAGGTGATAGATGCCTGTCCTTTTATTTTGAAAGAGTAAGTATCTAGTTGTGAGAGGTTGTTTTCTTTAGCCGATAGCCCTTATATAGTACAAAAGGCATTTGGTAGAAAATTGGTAAATAGTAGGTTACTGCACGATACAAAATCATAGTAGAAGCAGCAGATACTTCCCCAAATAGTACATTATATAGGAGTAAATACACCACTTCAGCAGAAACCATTCCTCCAGTAATTGGAATCACGCCAATGATGAGCTGCATGAGAGCTGAGGTGGCAATAATTTCTGTAATAGGAAATACGGTTTTGCTATGAATTGCGTAGCAGGCTAAAAATGGGAGAATATACCAACAGGTAAGCTTTAAAAAATTGATTCCTACCAAGGAAGCGCAAAGGGATTTCTTTTTTAGAAGGCTTACGGATTCCTCTTGAAGGTTTTGTAATTCCTTTTTTAAAAGGGCAAGCTTTTCTAGCCATTTAGGGGAGTGAAGGAATCGCTCTGGAAGGTAAAACAAAAGTGCGTGAAATTTTTTGCTGGTAAATAAAAGAATCAGTACAGCAATAATTAAGAAGCTAAATACATAGCCTGCAGTTAAATAGGAGAAGGCCTCCTGATAGGTGCGTTTTAAAAATTTTCCTTGAAAAATCAGCATAATGGTAGCATAAAGTACTACAGTTAATTTATGAAATACATAAGGAAGGGAGCATAAGCTAAAGCCCTTTCCAATAGGAATGTTATGTTTCGATAGGTAGTAGGTTTGGGCAGGCTTTGTGCCAGAGCCAAAGGTCATAACGCCCGTTACGAAACCAAGAAATACGGTAGTGATTCCGTTTTTTAAGGTGAAGTCCTTGTTCTGAGTTCGTACCACAAGAGTGGTATTGACGGAATCAAGAAAATAGTAGAAAAAGC
The DNA here is from genome assembly GCA_017390525.1 of Lachnospiraceae bacterium. Classification (GTDB taxonomy): domain Bacteria; phylum Bacillota; class Clostridia; order Lachnospirales; family Lachnospiraceae; genus RGIG989. Next base: position 5,874 of record JAFPBJ010000144.1, read on the forward strand.
CAAAGAATAGCATAAGCAGCACAAAAAAAGGGGAGGCTTCCTTTAGCCTTGACACAATTAAGGGAAGCGAGTCGCGAAAGGTATAGTATAACCCATAAAACAGCAAACAAAATAATAGAATCACTAAAATAGGTTTTATCATATTTGACTTCTTTGTAGACTGTTTCATTGTCAGCATCCCCTTTTGATGTGTTACTTGTTTCTTTTGCGTTTTTTGATTTCCTTCATTAAATTTTTGGCAGCCTTCATCGTTTCGGTAGAGTAACCAACTAATACATCTGGATTTTTTTCTAGTACTGTTCCAGTAATAATAGGATACTCTGTATCATATTGGTTTGGTGCCACATTTGCCATTTCATATTTTTTACCGTTAGAGCATAATACCTTTAGGGTAACATGGGTTGGAACGCTATTTAAAGAGTGTTCACTTCTGTAAATCCAAACAATATCTGATGCAAGTAAAGCGACAAATCCATTTTTAAAGGAAATAATATAATTCTCTGTTACATATACCTTAGATTTTTCCAGCCAAGTGGCAGTAGAAAGATTCATTTCCTTTTCTAGTGTATGTACAAAAGACTTGCCACCATGGGTTCTAATAAAATGATGCATCATAATAGTGCCACCAACGCCATGAGCAAGAGCAATAAGAGCACTCACCCATAAAAGTACAACAAAAAATGTCTCAGTTCTAGCTATGTCAATGAACATTCCTAATTTGCTCATTCCATAATATTCTTCATAAAATACATCACCATTGAAAATAGCATTTACTTTATTCATTCCCAGCATAATAGGGATAGCAATTGCTGCCAATAACAAAATCCCCAAAATGGTGGTTAAACCATAGAGTCTAATTGCTTTTTTTGCATGTTCATTTTGAAATTGATACATTATATTTTCCTCCACAATCATTGATAGTTCAAGTATACCTTTTTTAGGAGTCTTACGCAATACATTTACATTTAAAAAAAAGGGTGGTATAGTAGGACATGGACGGTATTCCAATGGAAACTGTACTGTAAAAACGAAAGGAAAGAAACATATGAAGAACACAGTTACTTCGTTACAAAAGCAGAAAGATAATCACGACAAAATCACAATGCTTACTGCCTATGATTATTCCACCGCTAAGCTAATTGATGAAGCTGGGATTAACACAATCCTAGTGGGGGATTCCTTAGGAATGGTAATGCTTGGATATGAGGATACCTTATCTGTAACAATGGAAGACATGATTCACCACACAAAGGCGGTGAAAAGAGGGGCAAAGAATGCATTTATCGTAGCTGATATGCCTTTTATGTCCTATCAAACCTCAGTCTATGATGCAGTGGTAAATGCAGGTAGATTAGTAAAGGAAGGCGGAGCCCACGCAGTGAAATTAGAAGGAGGAGAAAAGGTGTGTCCACATATTGAGGCTATTGTAAAGGCTTCTATCCCCGTGGTAGCTCATCTTGGACTGACTCCACAATCGGTAAATGAATTTGGTGGATTTCGCGTACAGGGAAAGGAAAAGGACAAGGCTTTAGAATTAATCAAGGATGCCAAGCGAGTAGAAGAGGCAGGAGCTTGTATGGTGGTATTAGAATGTGTACCAGCACCTCTTGCACAGCTTATCACAGAATCACTTCATATTCCAACCATAGGAATTGGAGCAGGAGCAGGCTGTGACGGACAAGTATTAGTTTATCAGGATATGCTTGGTATGTATGATAATGTAACACCGAAGTTTGCCAAACGCTTTGGGGAGATTGGAGCAGCCATGAAGGCAGCCTTTACAGCTTATATCAATGAAACAAAGGAAGGTAGCTTCCCAGCTAAGGAGCATACCTTTAGTATAGATGAAACCGTATTAGAAGAATGTAAAAAAGCAATAGAGGAGAATTAAAGTGAAAGTAGCAACAACCGTAAAAGAAGTACGAGAAATTGTAAAAGAATGGAAAAAAGAAGGCAACACCATAGGACTAGTGCCTACAATGGGATATTTACATGAGGGACACGAAAGCTTAATGAAGTGTGCTAGAGAAAATGACAAGGTAATTGTAAGTGTATTTGTAAATCCAATTCAATTTGGACCAACAGAGGATTTAGAAAGCTATCCAAGAGATTTTGAAAAGGATAAGAAGCTTTGTGAACAAGCTGGAGTAGATTTGATTTTTCATCCAGAGCCAAGTGAAATGTATTTAGACGGCTTTAGCACCTATGTGGATATGAGTGGACTAACAGAAGAATTATGTGGAAAAAGTAGACCGATTCATTTTCGTGGAGTATGTACTGTAGTCAGTAAATTATTTCACATAGCAACACCAGATAAAGCATACTTTGGACAAAAGGATGCGCAGCAGCTAGCAGTTATAAAGCACATGGTAAGAGACCTTAACATGGATATTGAAGTGGTAGGCTGTCCGATTATTCGCGAAGAAAGCGGACTTGCCAAAAGCTCTAGAAATACCTACCTAAGCGAAGAAGAGAAAAAGGCAGCCCTTGTGCTTAGCAAAGCAGTATTTTTATGTGAAGAAATGGCAAAAAAAGGAGAGAAAAATACAGCGGCGATTCTAAAGGAAATGATTGCCTTAATTGAAGCAGAGCCATTAGCAAAAATTGATTATGTAAAAGCAGTAGATGCAGAAACAATCGTGCCAGTAGATACCATTACAAAACCAGTGCTATTTGCCATGGCAGTGTATATCGGAAAAACTAGATTAATTGATAATACTATCATTGATGCGAAATAGTTGCCAGAATAAGAAAGGAAGAATCACCATGAATGTAACCATGCTAAAAGGAAAAATTCACCGTGCTACAGTGGTTCAGGCGGAGCTTGACTATGTGGGAAGTATTACAGTGGATGTGGATTTATTAGAAGCAGCAGGGATATTAGAATATGAAAAGGTACAAATTGTAGACATAGATAATGGAAATCGCTTTGAAACCTACACCATTGCAGGAGAAAGAGGTTCGGGCATGATATGTCTTAACGGAGCGGCTGCAAGATGTGTATCTGTAAAGGATAAAATCATTATTATGTCCTACGCTGATATGACAGTTGCAGAAGCGAAAATCCATAGACCAAATGTAGTATTTGTAGACGAAGAAAATAAAATTAGTCGCATTACCCAATATGAAAAACATGGAAGACTAGCTGATATGGGAGGGGAGAACGAAGGTGTTAGCAGGTAAAACTATTATTTTAGGTGTTACAGGAAGCATTGCAGCATACAAAATCGCTAATTTAGCCAGTATGCTAATGAAACAGCACTGTGAAGTCCATGTCATTATGACGGAAAATGCCACAAAATTTATTAATCCCATTACCTTTGAAAGCTTAACAAACCAAAAATGCTTAGTAGAAACCTTTGACCGTAATTTTCAGTTTCATGTAGCCCATGTTTCCTTAGCAAAAAAGGCAGATGCTATGTTAATTGCGCCAGCTAGTGCCAATGTAATTGCCAAGCTAGCCAACGGAATTGCAGACGATATGCTAACGACAACAGCCCTTGCTATGCGAGGACCAATGTTAGTTGCGCCAGCTATGAATACAGCAATGTACGAGAACCCTATTACTCAGGACAATATCAAAAAATTACAGCAGTATGGGAAAATTATCATTGAGCCAGATACTGGCTATCTTGCCTGCAAGGATGTAGGAAAGGGGAAAATGGTAAGCGAAACTGTTTTAATGGAGTACCTTTTAAAAGAGGTGGCAAGGGAAAAGGATTTACAAGGAAAAAGGGTTTTAATTACCGCAGGACCAACGAGAGAAGCCATTGACCCAGTGCGCTATATCACCAATCATTCCACAGGGAAAATGGGCTATGCCCTTGCAAGATGCGCTATGCTAAGAGGGGCAAAGGTTACGTTAATTACTGGACCAACAAATCTTGAAAAACCAATGTTTGTAGATTGCATTGAGGTAACCACAGCGAAAGAAATGTTTGAGGCGGTAAAGGAGCATTATAGTGAAGCAGATTATATCATTAAATCGGCAGCAGTAGCGGATTATCGTCCGAGTCAAGTGGCGCAGGATAAAATAAAGAAACAAGAAGGGGAGGCTTCCATTTCCTTAGAGCGCACAGACGATATTTTAGCTTATCTTGGTGCACATAAAAAGCCAGGTCAGATCATTTGTGGATTCTCTATGGAAACAAAGGATTTGATTGAGAATTCTAAGGCGAAGCTTAAGAAAAAGAACGTGGATATGATAGTTGCCAACAATGTGAAGGTAGAAGGGGCAGGCTTTGGAACAGATACCAATGTTGTAACATTGATTACAGAACAGGAAATAAAAAATCTACCACTCCTTTCGAAACAAGAAGTGGCAGATGAGATTTTAACAAAAATACAAACCTTATAGATTATGGCACAATGTGACCGGATGCTTTGTAAAGCCCGTACCATTCTTCTCTAGTAAGAGGAATGTCGCTACCTTGGCAGCTTTCAATCATTCGGTCACAATTGGTTGTGCCTAAAATTACTTGAATATTTGCAGGATGTCTAGTGATAAAGGCAACTGCAATAGCGGAAGTAGAAACCTCATATTTTTTCGCTAGCTCTTCAATTTTTTGGTTTAATTCACCGAAGTGTTCGAAGTCTCCTAAGAAAATACCCTTAGAGGATTTTTGGAATGGAGACCAAGCTTGTATGGTAATGTCGTGAAGGCGACAATAGTCAAGCACACCGCTATCTCGGTTAATTCCTTGGTCATTTGCCATATTAAGGGCGATATTTGCATCAAATAAAAGGGTGTGAGCTGCGCTTAATTGTAGTTGGTTGATGACAATTTTTTGTGTACAGTATTTTTGCAAAAGGGCAATTTGGTTTGGAGTGTGGTTAGATACTCCAAAGTAACGTACCTTTCCAGAGGTATATAGCTGGTCGAAGGCAGCAGCCACCTCCTCAGGCTCCATAAGCATATCTGGACGGTGGAGTAATAAAATGTCCAAATAGTCAGTATGTAATCGCTTTAAGCTATTGTCTACACAGGAGACAATATAATCCTTTGAAAAATCAAAATAACCATTTCGGATTCCGCATTTTGATTGTAAAATCATAGCTTCTCTTAA
>JAFPBJ010000145.1 GCA_017390525.1 Lachnospiraceae bacterium
AATATCAATTGACACCTTTACCAGAAGCACTTTCTGTAGTAGGAAAAAAGATAAATTCCCCTTTCGGTAAGCTACTAGAGAAAATGGGAAAGGAGCTTAATTCTCATAAAACGAAAGGTATCTATCCTATTTGGAGTACCTATATAAAAGAGCTGGAAGGAAGGTCAGCCCTTTTAAAGGAGGATAGAAAGGAACTATTAGAGCTAGGAGAGAGACTAGGAGGACTAGATAGAGAAACCCAGCTAGGAGCGATTACACAATATGAGCAACTTTTAGACTTTACCCTTGATGAAGTGCAAACAACGCTTTCACAAAAGGTGAAGCTATGTCATACCTTGGGGATTACAGGAGGTCTTTTTTTATTTATCCTATTGCTGTAGGGCTGCAAGGGGGAAAGTTGTGGGTTTAGGATATATTCATTGGAGGATACTATGACGATTAATCTTATTTTTAAAATTGCCGCAGTGGGAATATTGGTTTCAATTTTAAATCAGGTGTTAAAGCATTCGGGGCGGGAGGAGCAAGCCTTTTTGGTCAGTTTAGCTGGACTCATTATTGTGTTATCCTGGGTGATTCCGTACATTTATGAGCTGTTTTCTAGTATAAAGGGATTGTTTGCCCTATAAAAAATGAGTAAACATTTTCGTATGAAAATGAATAGGAAAAAAATAAGGGATGATGAAATGGAAATGGTCAAGGTCTGTATGATTGGAATGATTGCCATTATTTTGGCGATTAAACTAAAATCATATCAGCAGGAATTTAGTATTTATATTAGCTTAGTGGCATGCGTACTCATTTTGTTTTACGCCATCAATCACTTAAAAACCATAGTTGCGTTTATCGATTACATAGGGGAAAATTTAATCCTACCAGGGGAATATTTTAAAATCCTTCTAAAAATGGTGGGAATTACTTATGTATGCGAGTTTGGTGTAAGTATATGTAAGGATGCAGGCTATCACGCCATTGCAAGCCAAATTGAAATGGTGGGTAAATTAAGTATTTTGGTAATTAGTACCCCAATTATTATGGCATTGTTAGAAACAGTGACGCAAATACTTCAGTAAGGAGGAGTTAGGTGGAAAAGAAAACAAAATGGATTTCTGTGATTGTGTTTGTCATGTGTGTTTTTTTTCTTTTTCCTCAGTCTGCTTTGGGACAAGATTATACTGTGCTAGGTGAGGAGGAGATGGAAAAAATAGAAAAAGCCTTACAAGGGGGAATGGAAGGAACAAAAATAGAAGAAAAAATTTCTATAAAAGAAATCTTTGAAAAGCTAATGAAAGGAGATATCAATGGAGTGTTAGAAGATACAGGAAGGGCAGTGGTAAATTTAATTACCAGTGAGGTGTTTTTAAATAAGGAGTTTATGCTTCAGGTGATTTTAATTGCAGTAGTAGCTGCATTTTTTTCTAATTTTTCCTCTTCTTTTGGAAATGAATGTGCAGGAGAAACTGGGTATTATGTTACCTATTTGTTATTATTTTCCATTATTCTTCGCTCCTGCTATTTATTATCACAGATTACTACCAATGCAATTAGTCACACCTTTACTTTTATGGAAGTGTTAACACCCGCTTATTGTATTGCGATTTCCTTTGCCACTGGAGCAAGTACCTCTGCTGGAATTTATGAGGTGTTAATGGTGGCTATTACCTTATGTCAGTGGCTTATGCTTCATGTATTAATTCCTTGTATTCATTTATTTTTGGTGCTAAAGCTATTAAACCACGTTACAAAGGAGTCCCAGTTTACCAAATTAGCACAGCTTATGAAGCAGCTGATTCAGTGGGGATTAAAAAGCATGATAGGAATTGTAGTGGGAGTTCAGGTGATACAATCTCTGATTTTACCAGCCTATGATTCTGTTAAGCATAATGCCCTAGAAAAGGGACTACAGTCCTTACCGGGAGTGGGAAATGGGATAGGTGCCATTACCAGTACCTTTGTTGGGGCAGCAGTACTTATAAAAAATTCTATTGGAGTGGTAGGAATCCTTGCAATTTTTTTAGTTTTAATTGCTCCTATTGTTAAGGTGTTTTTATTTTCCTTAGGATATCGCCTTACCGCAGCAGTCATTCAGCCAGTTTCTCAAAAACCTATTGTAGAGTGCATTTCTAGTGCTTGGGAGGTGTCTGATTTATTGATGCAAGCCTTGTTATCCTCAGGGGCATTATTTACCTTAAGTATCGCAATGATAGCCATTACCACGAAATAAGGAGTCATGTTAAATGGAAACAGTAGTCACATGGATGAAAAGTATTATTTTATTTAGCATAATGATTAGTATGGTGTTTCGCCTATTACCAGGAAAGCAATATGAAAAATATGTACGGATTTTTGCAGGGCTTTTATTAATTTTAATTGTAGTACAGCCTCTTTCAAAGCTTTTAGGGGTGGATAAAAGCTTAAAAAAGCAATTTGAGCTAAATTCTCTACAAGCGACGCAAAAGGAAATAGAAAGAGACATTGGTGCAGGAGCAAGTCAAAAGGAAAAGCAATATGAAGCCTTATATGCTACCCAAATCAAAGCAGATTTAATTAAGCAGGGCTATGAGGTAAAACAGGTTGCTCTTTCGGTGAGTTGGAAGGAAGATAACCTGGTGCCTAGCTCCCTTTTTATTGAACTAGAAAGAGAAAAGCAGGAAATAGATCAGGTAGTGATTGAAACCATTGATTTAAGTAGGGAAGAAAAAACTGACCTAGAACTAGAAAATTTAAAAAATCAATTATCTTACTTCTATGAAATCCCTAAGGAGAATATAGATATTAAGAAAGGATAAGGATATGCAAGAAGAACATCAAAGGAAAAAAATCACCTTAAAGGAAATTGGAATCAAAAATTTATGCTTATTGTTTGGGGCAGGGCTAGTTTTGGTGCTTGCAAGTACAATGAAAATAGGAAGTGGAAAGGAAGACAAAAAGCCTACTGTAAATCAGGTGTCAGCTACGGAGCAAACAGATGCCCTAGAACAGTACACAAAGGAGCTAGAAAATCGTTTGACTTCTATATTAAGTCGTGTAGAAGGAGTGGGAAAGGTAGAAGTAATGATTACTTTAAAATCCTCTAAGGAAGCTATTGTAAATAAGGATAATCCCTCTGAAAGCAGTGATGTATTAGAACAGGATAAGGAAGGAGGAAAACGTCAAAGTAAAACCACAAAAAATCAAGAGGAAACTATTTTAGTTGGGGAAAATGGAGCCCAAACTCCCTATGTGGTAAAGGAGCTTGAGCCAGAAATTGCAGGAGTTGTAGTAATAGCAGAGGGAGGAGAAAATCAAAAGGTTATAAATGACATTACCACCGCAGTAGAGGCATTATTTTCAGTGCCCACTCATAAAATAAAAATACTAAAAATGGAGATGAAATAAATATGAAAAAAATATTCAAACAAAATCAATGGATTATTACCGCTCTATCCATTATGATTGCCATAGCGGGATACCTAAATTTTGCTGGAAAAGAGCTACCCTTAGGAAAGGATAAGGTAGAAACAATGAGTAGCCAGGAAGCAAAGGTTGATCAGAATATTGATACATCAGATATTTCAGATGCAGATATTAGTGCAAGCACAAAAGGGGCAAAGGGAAATCAAGACGATGCCATAGTAAGTGCGCCGGTAGAGGATGAGGTAGAAGAGGAAAATGAAAATTCTACAGAAAAGTCAAAGGAAAAAATAGGAGAGGCTGTGCTCACTAGTGCAGAAAATATAGCAGATTACTTTATGGCAGCTAGATTAAATAGAGAGCAAACCAGAGCCAAAGGAAAGGAAATGCTGTTAGAAATTATAAATAATGAAAAACTTTCTGAAAAGGATAAACAAGTGGCAATGAATCAGCTCCTTACACTAGAAAAAAATATGGAAAAGGAGACGCAGGCAGAGCAGCTGTTAGGAGCCAAAGGGTTTTTAAATGCCATTGTAAGTATAGGAGAAAATTCTGTAGATGTCATAGTGGAAAAAAGCGATATGACAGAGGTGGATAAAGCACAAATTGAGGATATTGTAAAAAGAAAAACAGGCTGTAGCCTAGAAGAAATCGTAATTACAGCAGTGAAAAAGTCATAATTTCAAATATTTTTCAAACTATCCATGCCAAAATCTATTCACAAAAACAGTTTCATTTGTTATAATAGCTTTATCTAGCGATGAGACAAAAAATGTACAAAAAGGTGAAGGAATGAAATTAGCATTTTTTCACATACTGATTGTATGACAAAAAGAATAGGGAGGTTACCACCATGGCAAAGGAACCAATAAAAAAGAACACATTTAAAATAAAGGAATCAGGTAAATACGGTGAGATTCAAATATCTGATGAGGTAGTAGCAATTATTGCAGGCTTAGCAGCAACAGAAGTAGAGGGAGTTGCTAAAATGGCAGGAAATATTACCAACGAATTAGTAAGCAAGCTAGGCATGAAAAACCTTTCAAAAGGAGTAAAGGTTCAAGTAAATCCAGAAAGCGTTTCTGTTGATTTAGCCTTAGAATTAGAATATGGATATAGCATTATGAAGGTATCCGAAGTGGTACAGGACAAAGTAAAGGCTGCCATTGAAAGTATGACAGGGCTTACAGTAGAAGAAGTGAATGTAAGAATTGCAGGAGTTGCCTTAGAAAATGAATAATAGTGTGACGATAACCCTTAATTTTTTTAAGGGTTATTGTTGCACTTTTTATTTAATAGGAAATTCCTTCGGATTTCCTATTAAATAAAAACACTCCGTGAGGATGCGCAGAAACGCATACGGAAAATGTCACTTCGTGACATGCGTTTCGCGCCAAAGTGTACAAGTCCCTCATGAGTGAGGGATATAGGGAGTTGAAGTGGACTTGTCCACTTTGTTCCTATGCTACTTAATTATAAATCTTATCAATCTATAAGAAACGAGGACATTGAAAACATGAAGAGAAGTGAAATAAGAGAAGCGATTTTTAAAGTGTTATTTAGAGTAGAGTTTCATCCACAGGAAGAGTGGCTTGAACAGGTGGATTTATTCTTAGAAGAGCCAGAATATTTTAGTGGAGTGGTAGAGGAGAAAGATAAGGAATATATTAAGAAAAAAACAGAGGATATTTTAATTCACATACAAGAAATTAACGAAATGCTTTCAGAAAAATCTAAGGGCTGGAAGCTAGAACGAATGGGAAAGGTAGAGCTTTCTATCCTACGTTTAGCAGTGTATGAAATTCATTTTGATGAAGAGGTACCAACAGGAGTAGCCATTAACGAGGCAGTAGAGCTTGCGAAAAAATTTGGTGGCGACGATTCTAGACGCTTCGTCAATGGAATATTAGCAAAGCTAGCATAGAGAGGTCACTTATGGGAAATGTATATACCGTTACACAAGTAAATACATATATTAAACGGATGTTTCTATCAGACTATGCTCTTGGTCATATTATGATTATGGGAGAGGTTTCTAACTGTAAGCATCATAGCTCAGGGCATATTTATTTTACTCTAAAGGATCAGTCTGCTCAAATTTCCTGCGTTATGTTTAAAAGTCATGCCATGTATCTTAACATGCCCCTAGCAGATGGACAAAACGTGATTATTACAGGAAATGTCAGTGTATATGAGCGAGATGGAAAATATCAGGTCTATGTAGAAAAGGTCGTATTAGATGGACAAGGTGCGTTGCAGCTTCAGTATGAGAAGCTAAAAAAGCAGCTAGAGCAGGAAGGCTTATTTGACTTTGAACACAAGAAGGAAATTCCTAAGTTTCCTAAAAAGATAGGAATTGTAACGGCAAAAACAGGGGCAGCCATTCGAGATATTATGAATATTGCCAAAAGAAGAAACCCCTATGTGCAGCTGATTTTATATCCAGCCCTTGTACAGGGAAAGGAGGCAGCAGCCTCTATTGTAAAAGGAATTAAAGCCTTAGACGGAAAGGTAGATACCATTATCGTTGGTAGAGGTGGTGGCTCCATTGAAGATTTGTGGGCATTCAATGAAGAAATCGTGGCAAGAGCTATATACGAGGCAAATACACCGATTATTTCTGGGGTAGGCCATGAGGTAGATACCACAATCTCTGATTATGTAGCGGATTTGCGGGCACCTACGCCTTCGGCAGCCTGTGAACTAGCCATTTATGAAGTGGAGCAGGTAATTGGACAGCTAAATGAATACAAGAGTAAAATGAATCAAGTAATGGAGCATAAGCTTGCCTATAAAAAAATGTGTCTTTTAAGGCAAAAGGAAAAGCTTACCTATCTAAGTCCAATGAATCAGGTGAAGGAAAAAATGCAGCGTTTAGCGGACCTTAGGGAGCTATTAGAACGTAACATAGAACAAAGAATTACAAAAGAAAAACATAGATTACAGCTTTATTTACAAAAGCTTCATGGACTTTCGCCTACGAGTAAGCTAATCAATGGATATGGTTATATTACAAGTGAAAAAGAGAAACCCATTCGTGGTATCGGTGATGTAAAGGAAAAGGATATGCTTTACATTACCCTATCAGACGGTAAGCTTAAGGCACAGGTCATTGATGTTAGAAAGGATTAGGTAGGAAAGGAAGGAAATTTACATGGCTGCAAAAAGCAAAAAGGATAGCAATGTTTCAATGGAAGAAAAAATGAAACAATTAGAAGAGGTAGTGAAAAATTTAGAACAAGAAGAAACTACCTTAGAAGAGGCAATGGAATACTACAAAACAGGTATTACCTTAGTAAAAGAATGTGAACAAGCCTTAGATCAGGTAGAAAAGCAAATTATTATTTTACAGGAAGACAGTGTGTAAAATTACACTGAAGTGCTAATTTTACACACGGCTATTTGTTTCTGAGCAAAAACAAATAGCTTTGATGGCAGATGAAAAACTGCGATGCAGATTTTTCATCGCCTCTTCGCAATGAATTGCTCAGAAATGGAGAATAGTGAGGAAGAAGATGACCACTAGTGATAGGATTTTAGAAAAAGCGCAACAAATCAATACTGTAATTGAACAATTTCTACCAAAGGAAGAGGGAAAGCAAAAGGTATTACTAGAAGCTATGAATTACACCATGAAGGGTGGAGGGAAAAGAATACGCCCTATGCTGATGCAAGAAACCTATCGTTTATTTGGCGGCAAGGAAACGGTGATTGAACCCTTTATGGTAGCGATCGAAATGATTCATACCTATTCTTTAATTCATGATGATTTACCAGCACTTGATAATGATGATTATAGAAGAGGAAGAAAAACAGCTCACGTTGTATATGGAGAGGATATTGCAATTCTATCAGGAGATGGGCTTTTAAATTATGCCTTTGAGGTGGCAGCGAGTACCTTTGATACCTATGGTGTAAGGGAAGAAATTGCAAGGGCACTGATGGTACTTACAAAAAAGCCTGGTATTTATGGAATGATTGCAGGTCAGACGGTAGATGTGATTATGACTGGAAAAGCCCTTACCTTAGAAGAGCTTTGCTATATTCATGAGTTAAAAACAGCAGCAATGATAGAAGCCTCTATGATGATAGGAGCTATTTTAGCTGGCGCAAGCAACGAACAGGTAAAGGAAGTAGAAGAAATTGCTAGGCTAGTTGGAGTTGCTTTTCAGATTCAGGATGATATTTTAGATTACACAGGAACGGATGAACAGCTAGGAAAGCCAAGTCATAGCGATGAAAAAAATGACAAAACTACCTTTGTTTCCATAAAGGGCATTGAAGCTTCCCAAAAGGAAGTAGAAGAGATGTCACAAAAGGCAATTGAAAAGCTAAGAAAATTACCGGGAGATAAGGAATTTTTAGAAGGCTTAATAAAAAGCTTGATTTATCGAAAAAAATAGAATTATGGTAAGAAATAGCGTAGGAATGGGGACTTTAAATTATGGATACCTTATTAGATGCGATAAAAGAAGAAAATGATATAAAAAAAATAGAAGAAAAGGAATATCCTAGATTAGCAAAAGAAATTAGACAATTTTTACTAGAGCACATTAGTAAAAGTGGGGGGCATTTAGCCTCTAATTTAGGTGTGGTGGAGCTTACTATGGCGCTTCACGCAGTACTTCGTTTCCCACAGGATAAACTGATTTTTGATGTGGGACATCAAGCCTATACCCACAAAATATTAACTGGGAGAAAAGAGGAATTTGACACCTTACGAAAGCTAAACGGGCTAAGTGGATTTCCCAAAAAAGATGAATCTCCTTGTGATTGCTTTGAAACTGGACATAGCTCTACTTCTATTTCAGCAGCCCTTGGCTTTGCACAGGCAAGAGATAGAAAAGGTACAAAAGAAACGGTAGTAGCAGTTATTGGAGATGGGGCATTATCTGGTGGTATGGCATTTGAAGCCTTAAATAATGCAGCTAGATTAAAAAGTAATTTAATTATCGTATTAAATGATAACAATATGTCTATTTCAAAAAATGTAGGTGGCATGTCCCATTATTTAAATTCCATTCGTACAGGTCCCTTTTATGAAGAATTTAAGGGTGGAGTTGAAAGAACGCTACTAAATATTCCTAAGGTGGGAGAGCCCCTTGCCCATATGATTAAACGTTCTAAGGATGCAGTAAAACAATTTTTTGTACCTGGTATGTTTTTTGAGGAAATGGGACTTAAGTATGTAGGACCTATTGATGGGCATAACATAGATGAGTTAATAGAAACCTTAAATAAAGTAAAAAAATTAAATCGCCCAGTGCTTCTTCATGTGATTACAAAAAAAGGAAAGGGCTACAAAAAGGCAGAAAAATATCCAGCTCATTTTCATGGGGTAGATTCCTTTGATTTATCCTCTGGAAAATCCTTTAAAAAGAAAACTACTACCTATACAGAAGTGTTTTCAAAGACCTTAATTGAAGAGGCAAAAACAAAAGAGGATATTGTGGCAGTTAGTGCAGCCATGCCACTTGGGACAGGACTTTCTGCTTTTGAAAAGGAATTTCCTAATAGATTTTATGATGTGGGAATTGCTGAGGAACACGCAGTCACCTTTGCTGCAGGAATGGCAGCCTCGGGACTTAAGCCAGTAGTGGCAATTTATTCTTCCTTTTTACAGCGGGCATATGACCAAATTTTACATGATGTGTGTATTCAAAATTTGCCAGTGGTATTTGCCATTGACCGCTCTGGTTTAGTTGGGGCAGATGGAAAAACACATCAAGGAATTTTTGATGTATCATTTTTATCCCATATTCCTAATATGACAATTATGGCACCTATGAATGGAAAAGAGCTAAGCAAAATGTTAAAATACGCCCTATCCTATGAAGGACCAATTGCCATAAAGTATCCAAGGGGAACAAGAGGAACAGAATATGAAGATAAAGTATCAGAAATAGAATATGGAAAAGGCATTTATTTAGAAAAAGGGGAAGAGATTGCCCTTATTTGTGTAGGACATATGCTAGAAGAAGGGAAAAAGGTATATGAGGAGCTTAAGAAAAAGGGTAGGTCAGTTACATTAGTAAATCCTCGATTTATAAAGCCATTAGATATGACTTTAATAGATGAGCTTATGAAAAGTCATAGCCTGATTTGTACTATAGAAGAGGGAATTTCGCAAGGGGGATATGGTCAAATGGTAGGTAATTATCTAATGAAACAAAAGTGGTATCATAGCTTTTTACCAATTGCCATAGAGGATGAATTTGTACCACAAGGAACCATTGCGCAGTTAAGGCAGCAGCTAGGAATAGACGCAAAGGCAATTACCGAGAAAATTTTAAATGAGTTGCAAAGAAATGGGGATTAGTATGAAAAATAAGTCTGAAGACCTTATTTTTCATACGGCTATTTGTTTATGAGCAAAAACAAATAGCTTTGATGGCAGATGAAAAACTGCAATGCAGATTTTTCATCGCCTCTTCGCAATAAATTGCTCAGAAATGAGGATTAACGTGAAAAAACGATTAGATGTATTATTAGTTGAGAAAAATTTAGCAGCTTCAAGAGAAAAAGCCAAGGCCATTATTATGTCAGGTGTTGTATTTGTTGACGGACAAAGAGAGGATAAGGCAGGGGCAACCTTTGAAGAAACGCTACCTATAGAAATAAAAGGAAATACCTTAAAATATGTAAGTCGTGGCGGACTAAAGCTCGAAAAAGCTATGAAGGAATTTGATATTACCTTAAGCGACAAGGTATGTATGGATGTAGGCGCTTCTACAGGTGGCTTTACCGATTGTATGCTACAAAATGGTGCGAAAAAGGTATATTCAGTGGATGTAGGTCATGGTCAATTAGACTGGAAGCTTCGTAACCACGAAAAAGTGGTTTGTATGGAAAAAACCAATATCCGTTATGTACAAAGAGAGGATATTGATGATGATTTGGAATTTGTTTCCATTGATGTATCCTTTATTTCCTTAACAAAAGTGTTGCTACCTGTAAAAAATATGATGGTAGAAGGTGGCCAAGTGGTTTGTTTAATCAAGCCACAGTTTGAGGCGGGAAGAGAAAAGGTTGGAAAAAAAGGTGTGGTTCGAGATAAAAGCGTACATGAAGAAGTGATACATATGGTAATGGAGTATGCAAAAGGTATTGGTTTTATCTTACTCAACCTAGAATTTTCGCCAATCAAGGGACCGGAAGGAAACATTGAATATTTACTTCATTTGCAAAATGGAGGAGCTGTAGCAAAGCAGTCAGACATTTGTGTAGAAGAAATAGTAGAACAATCTCATCAAGTGCTATAAACATGGAAAGAAAAGGAATTAAGCAAATTATATGAAGCATTTTTTACTGATTACCAATCAAAAAAAAGATAAAGAATTTGTTGTAACCAACCAAATTACAGAAATCCTAGAAAAACAAGGTGCAACGGTATGTGTGTGTACAGAGGGAACGAAGGAAAGCTTTGACATCATTCTAAAAGAACATTCCAATATTCAGTGTGCCATTGCCTTAGGAGGAGATGGAACCTTGCTTCGTTGTGCAAGATTTTGTCAGGATTACCATCTTCCGATTGTTGGAGTGAATTTAGGAACCTTGGGATTTTTGGCGGAAATCGAAATAGGGCGATTAGAAAAAACCTTATGTAATTTGGTAAAGGGAGAATATCAAATAGAAAATCGTATGATGATTAAAGGCGTAGTAAGTCGTAAGGGACAGGTTATCTATGAAGGAATTTCCCTAAACGATATTGTGGTTACAAGAAATGGATATTCTAGAATGATAGAGCTTTCTATTTTTGTAAATGGAGAGCTAGTGGATATTTATGAGGCGGATGGTGTTGTGGTGGCAACCCCAACGGGAAGCACTGCCTATAATCTTTCGGCAGCAGGTCCCATTGTGTGCCCTACTACAAAGCTAATGGTAGTCACACCAATTTCTCCTCATTCCTTAACAGCAAGAAGTGTAGTGCTAGATGGAGAGGATGAAATTGTAATTCAGGTAGGAAAAATGCGACATGAAAAAATGGAGCAAACCATTGCAAGCTTTGACGGGAATCATAGTATTGAGCTTTTACCAGAGGATACGATTACCATTACAAAGGCAATGGAAACTACCAAGCTAATTAAAATGAGAGAAGTTAATTTTTATCAAATTCTTCGTAATAAAATTGGAAATCAACATAAGATTAATCAGGATATGTCGTAAAAGATACGTTTAATATAGAAAAGAAGGTGAAGGAATTTGAAGGCAAAACGACAACAAAAAATTATTGAGCTGATTGAAAAGCATGATATAGAAACGCAAGATGAGCTAGCAGAACGACTTGAAAAGGCGGGCTTTGTGGCCACCCAGGCAACCATTTCTAGAGATATTAGGGAAATGAAGCTAACCAAAATGGCAACGCCCAATGGAAAGCAAAAATATGTGGTATTTAAAAAGCAGGATTATGATACTACCATGAAATATAAACGAGTATTAATGGATGCGATTACTTCCATAGAGATTGCACAAAATATAGTAGTCATAAAAACGGTATCAGGAATGGCGATGGCGGTGGCAGCAGCCATTGATAATTTAGAGATTAAAGGGATTGTAGGCTCTATTGCAGGGGATGATACTATTATGTGTGTAATCAAAACCAACGAAGAGGCAAAAACAGTGGTAGCGGCCATCAAAAAGGTGGCAAAAGAGAGTGTTTCGTAAATATTTGATGAAGTGAAAGAAAAGGGAGGAATAAAGGAAGTATGCTATTGAATTTACATGTTAAAAATATGGCGCTTATTGATGAAATGGAAGTAAATTTTGAAGATAGGTTAAATATTTTAACTGGAGAAACGGGAGCAGGAAAGTCAATTATTATTGGTTCTATTAATGCTGCTCTAGGGAAAAAAGTATCAAAGGATATGATTCGTAGGGAACAGGAATACGGCTTAGTAGAGCTGGTATTTCATATCGATAAAGAAAATACATTAGAAAAATTAAAGAAGCTAGATGTTGACGTAGAAGATCAACAGGTAATCATTACTAGGAAAATTCAAAATGATAAAAGCATTTGTAAAATAAATGGGGAAACCGTACCCCTTAAAAAGGTAAGAGAGGTTGCAGATATTTTAATCGATATTCATGGGCAACAGCAACACCAATCTCTTCTATATGAAAAAAATCAACTGGACATTCTTGACCAATTTGCTCATGAGAAAACAGCTCCCTTATTAGAAAATATTGCACAATTACATAAGGAATATACAGCTTTAAAAAAGGAACTTGAGGAAAATGGCTTAAATGAAGAAGAAAGAGCAAGAGAGCTTAATTTTTTAGAGTATCAAATAGAAGAAATTGGACAGGCGCAGCTAAAAGTGGGGGAAGACCAAGAATTAGACGAGCAATTTAGATTAGCAGCCAATAGTAAAAATATTGTGGAAGCCTTATCTGAGGTGGCTGGTTTCACTGGCAGTGAGGTGGGAAATCAGGCAGGTAGTATGATTGGTGCTGCCATAAGGAATTTAGGAAAAATCAGTCATTTATCAGAAAAAATTAGTACCTATAAGGAGCAATTAGAAGAAATTGATCAATTATTAAGTGATTTTAATCGAGATATTGCAGATTATATGGAAGAAGTGGTATTTCGAGAGGATGAATTTAGAGAGCTAGAGGAAAGAATTACATTCATACAAAATTTAAAGTCAAAATATGGAAGCACCATAGAAGCCATTTTAGAATATGAAGAAAATGCGAAAAAAAGGTATGAAACCTTAGTAGATTATCAACAATATAAGGAGCAATTAACAGATACCCTACAAGAAAAATTAAAGCAATTAACAACAGAATGCGAAAAGCTTACAAAGGTAAGAGAACAGGCAGCGAAGGAATTGGAAGAAAAAATAAAGGAAGCCTTGATTGACCTTAATTTCCTTGATGTACAATTTAAAGTGAAATTAATGGAAAAAGAGGCTCCTACAGCGAAGGGAATGGAGGAGATTTCCTTCCTCATTGCTACCAATCCGGGAGAAAGCTTAAAGCCAGTTAATCAAGTAGCTTCTGGTGGTGAGTTATCAAGAATTATGTTAGCAATTAAATCTGTACTTGCAGATTTGGATCAAATTGATACGTTAATTTTTGATGAAATAGATGTAGGTGTCAGCGGACGAACAGCTCAAAAGGTAGCCCAAAAATTGGCAGTAATTTCTAAGAATCATCAGATATTATGTATTACCCACTTGCCACAAATTGCAGCTATGGCAGATACGCATTTCCTAATAGAAAAAACAGCAAATGAAGAAGAAACCACCACTTCTATTTATCATTTAGAGGAGGAAGCTTCTGTAAATGAAATCGCTCGTTTACTAGGTGGCGTAGAAATTACAGATTTGGTAAAACAAAACGCAAAAGAAATGAAGGATATGGCAAAACACTCAAAATTATACTAGTTTGAATTCATAAAACCCACGCATAATAAAAGGGATAGAACAACGTTCTATCCCTTTTATTATGAAAAATTAGAAAGGAAGAGAGGTATGAATAAAAAATCCTATCAAAGAATATTAGCTATTTTTTTAGTATTGGATTTGTGTGCAGTGTTAGCAGTGGGGTTTTATGAAATGAAACAGTCAGTCCCAGACCAGATTAAAATATTAGCAGGGAAACAATCAGAATTTGATTTTAATATTCCTGCCAAGGCAACTCTATATCAAAGTGGTAGTAGTAAAAATAAAGAAACCATTAATTTAAAGGAGCCTTTTAGTATTTCTTCTAAACAGGTGGGCAGCTATCATATGAAGGTAAGCTTCTTAGGGATAGTTCCCATTAAAGAGGTTATGGTTGATGTAATTCCAAGACAAAAGGTGATTCCTTGCGGAATTCCTATTGGCATTTATATTAAAACCAAGGGAGTATTAGTGTTAGGAACTGGCGCCATTGAAGCAAAGGATGGTTTTACCTATGAGCCAGCAAGAAATGTGGTAAAGGCTGGAGATTATATTACAAAAGTAAATGGAAGTGTCATCGAAAATAAGAATGACTTAATTGAATTAATCGAAGAAAATGGAAAAAATCCTTTGGTATTAACCCTAAAACGCAAGGAAGAAACCTTGAATATTAAATTAACCCCAATACTAGGAAAAGAGGATGGAACATATCGATTAGGCATATGGGTAAGAGACGATTCTCAAGGAATTGGTACCTTAACCTATGCTACAAAGGAAAAGTTTGGAGCCCTTGGACATGGAATCAATGATATAGATACAGGTACTTTAATGAAAGTAGAGGACGGAAAAATATATCCAGCCAAGATTGCTACTATTATAAAGGGACAAAAAGGAATACCGGGAGAAATGATTGGGATGATTCAGTATGAAGAGGAGGAAAAGCTAGGAGATATTAAGAAAAATACCCAATATGGAATCTATGGAAAGTGTGATGAAAGTTTATTTACACATATATGTAATGAAGAGATTGAAATTGGTTTGAAGCAAGAGGTAAAAGAGGGCAAAGCCTACATTCGCTCCTATGTAACAGGAGAAATGAAGGACTATGAGGTAGAAATTATCAGTGTAGACAAAAGCAACAAACGTCACACAAAGGGGATGATTATAAAAATAGTGGATGAGGATTTATTAAAGGAAACCAATGGAATCATACAGGGAATGAGTGGCTCTCCTATTATTCAGGAAGGGAAATTAATTGGTGCAGTAACCCATGTATTTGTGAATAATCCAAGAAAAGGCTATGGGATTTTTATTGAGAATATGCTGGGGCAAAATGAGATACC
>JAFPBJ010000146.1 GCA_017390525.1 Lachnospiraceae bacterium
CAAGGTGGAGCAAATGCAGGACATACTATTGTAAACAACTATGGTAAGTTTGCATTACACACCCTTCCTTCAGGAGTATTTTATGATCATACTACTAGCATCATTGGTAATGGCGTGGCTCTTGATATAGAAAAATTATTAGGCGAAGTAAAAAGCATTGAAGAAAAAGGTGTTCCAACACCAAAGCTTTTGGTATCAGATAGAGCACAAATTGTAATGCCTTATCATGTATTATTTGATGCATATGAGGAGGAACGTTTAGGAGGAAAATCCTTTGGTTCTACCAAATCAGGAATTGCACCTTTTTATTCTGATAAATATGCAAAAATCGGCTTCCAGGTAAGTGAATTATTTGATGAGGTAGCCTTAAAGGAAAAAGTAGAACGTGTCGTTACTATGAAAAATGTGCTACTTGAGCATTTATATCATAAACCAACTTTAGACGTAAATGAGATTTATGAAACTTTATTAAGATATAAAGAAATGATTGCACCTTATGTATGTGATGTTTCTTTATACTTAGACAAGGCATTAAAGGAAGGAAAAACAGTTTTATTAGAAGGACAGCTTGGTACGCTAAAGGATACAGACCATGGTATTTATCCAATGGTAACATCTTCTTCTACCTTAGCAGCTTATGGTGCAATTGGTGCTGGAATTCCACCTTATGAGATTAAACAAATTATTACAGTATGTAAGGCATATTCTAGTGCAGTAGGTGCGGGTGCCTTTGTGAGTGAAATTTTTGGAGAAGAAGCAGACGAGCTTAGAAAACGCGGTGGCGATGGTGGAGAATTCGGAGCTACTACAGGAAGACCAAGACGTATGGGTTGGTTTGACGTAGTTGCATCAAAATATGGTTGTCGCTTGCAAGGAACTACAGATGTAGCCTTTACAGTATTAGATGTACTTGGTTACTTAGATGAGATTCCAGTTTGTGTTGCTTATGATATTGATGGTGAAATTACTACAGATTTCCCAACTACAGACAAGCTAAATCGCGCAAAACCAGTGATTGAAGTACTTCCAGGTTGGAAATCAGATATTAGAGGAATTAAAGAATACGACAAGCTTCCAGAAAATTGTAGAAAATACATTGAGTTTGTAGAAGAAAAAATTGGATTCCCAATTACACTTATTTCTAATGGACCAGGAAGAGACGATATTATTTATAGAAAAAAATAAGAAATAAAAACAGAGCCATAAAACGACTTAAGGTTTTATGGCTTCTTTTTTCGTTTGCTCCGTTCTATTGGAGCTCCTGTTTTAATATGTGAAGGAGCTCTTCATTTTTCTCATGGGACATAAAGCAAAAACGAATATAGCTGTTGTCGAGAAATGGGAAAGAAGAACAATCCCGAATCATAAGGCCTTCCTTCATACAGGTGTCAAATAGCTGAGAGGAAGTAGTGACTTGGTCTAATAGCTTGATTAAAATAAAGTTTCCCATAGGCTCATAATATTTAGCATGAGTAAATTGGCTCACTACAGATATGACATAATCCCGTTCCCTGTTAATATAGTCTCTGCTCTTTTTGATATAATCCTCATCACGAAACATAATTTCTCCTGCAATGGCAGCTAAGCTATTAATGGTCCAAGGATTTTTTAGTTGATTTAATTCCTTTAGTAGGTCTTCGTTTCCACAGATTGCATATCCAAGGCGTAATCCAGGAGCAGCAAAAAACTTAGAGATACCCCGTAAGATAATTAAATTGCTATAATAGCCAGTGAAATTTACAGCTGTAATTTCTTCATAATTTGGAGCGAACTCTACATAGGTTTCATCCACCAATACATAGATGCCGTATTGCTTACAAAGGTCTAAAATATCTCGCATGGTATCGGTTTTAATGGCCTGTGAGGTAGGGTTATTAGGGTTACAAATCACAAGTAAATCTATATTGTGATTAAGCTGCTGTTCTAAGGCAGCAAGGTTTAGCTTAAAGTCTTCTGATTCCTTTAAACGATGATATAATACGGAAGAACCACAAAGGGATAGCTCTCTTTCATATTCCGAATAGGTTGGCCCAAGAATAAGAGCCTTTTTTGGTTTGATTAGCTTCATAAAAAGGGAAATTAATTCTGTGGAGCCATTTCCAACTGCAATGTCTTTCATTGGAATATCAATATATTCACTAATAGCACCTCGAAGACTGTTATATTCTCTGTCTGGATAGGTGGTAATGGCGTCAATATTATTTGCTAATTCTTGGCGTAGTAGCGGTGAGATTCCCAGTGGATTTACATTCGCACTAAAGCTAGTAATATCTTCTTTTTTGATGTGATAAATTGCTTCTATTTTTTCCAAGTCACTTCCGTGAAAATGGTCTGTTGGTTTTAACATAATAATCCTCATTTCTGAGCAGTTTACTGCGAAGAGGCGATGAAAAATCTGTATTACAGTTTTTCATCTGCCATCAAAGCTATTTGTTTTTGCTCAGAAACAAATAGCCGTGTGAAAAATTAGCACTTCAGTGTAATTTTTCACACTATTCTCCATTCTGCATTCTTTTTTCTTTTCCTACAAAACAAATCTTTTAATATAGGTAAAAATTTGGTATAATGTGTAGTATGAGATTTTTGGTATACATACAAATATACATATATTATAGTCATGAAGAGAAGAATAATCAAGGCTTAAGAAATAGAGAATAAATCCTTTGGGCAGGTGAGAGCAGTGAAAATAACAAAGCAATTAGAAAAAGCATATTACTATAAGAAACCTATGGTACATATTCAGGAAGAACAGTTAAAGGACGAAGTAGAAATTGGACAAGTTTATACAGGTACCATTACTGTTTATTCGGAGAATGAAGAGCCCTTATATGTTAAGGCAAGTAGTGTGTCTTCCTATGTAGTGGTAACGAGGTGGGAAGAAAAGGAAGGAAAATGGCTGATTCATTATGATGTCCTTGCCAATCAGCTTGGTAAGCCAGACACACTAAAGGGAGCCATTTCTCTTATTACAAATGGGGGAGAATTTAGTGTCCCTTATGAATTTTACATTGTAGAGCAATCGGTGAAAACGAGCCTTGGACCAATTAAGGATTTATTTCAGTTTGCTAATCTTGCTCAAGTCAATTGGCAGGACGCAGTCACATTATTTCATTCTGCAAAATTTCCAGAAATTTTTCTAAAAGATGAAAAAGATTTAATTCCAGTGTATGAATTACTAAAGGAAAGCAAGCTAAGAAATCAATCACTAGAAGAATTTTTAGTATATATTCATAAAAAAGTACCAGTTACTTTTTCCTTGCAAACGCCAAAGCTAAAGAAAGAATCAGAAGAAGAGCAAGTGGTAATGAACTTGATTTTTGAGAAAAAGGGTTGGGGCTTTCAAGAATTTTTTCTTACTTCTAAGGAGGATTTTCTTATCTTGCCTAAGGAACGATATACGACAGAGGATTTTACAGGAAGTAGGCTAGAGATTCCAGTTACCGTAAATAAAGAAGGGAATCAGTGGAAAAGTACTAGTATAAAAATGAGTACTGTTTATGAAACCATTGAAATTCCAGTGATTGTAACGGGAGAGAAACAAGAGCAAAGAAACCAGAAGAAGCTAGAGCGAAAAGGGTATCATGTAGAGCTAGTAAAAAATTATTTGAAATTTAGAAAAGGTGATATTTTATTAGAACAATACATGAATATTACCGTAGAGCTTCTTAACAAAATAATGAAAACCCCTGGAACAGTTCTTTTATATCAGCTACTACGAATTCATATGGATATTTTAGCAGGAGAGGAAGAAAAGGTAGCAAAGGGCTTAAACAATTTTGAAGCAAAAATAGAAGAAATTGATAAGAAAAGCTTTGAATATAGCTGCTTTTGCTACTTAAAGGCACTTCATATTAGAGAGGAAGAATTGGTAAAGGAAACCATACAATTTTTGTCTGAGCAGGATGAAAAAGGTAGATTTCTATGCTTTCAGCTAAAAATGTATTTAGAGCCGAAGTTTCAGCATAATGTGAAGGCACAATATGAGGAGCTAAGCCAGCTCTATGATATGGGAATGAATAGTCCATTATTATATTGCGAGGTACTACATTTATTTGAGCAAAATGCGGAATTATTTACAACGCTAACTCCCTTTTCTTTATCCGCTATGGCATGGGGAATTAGAAATAATGTGTGTAAAAACCAGGTGCTATATACGTTTCAGCAGTTAATGACAAAGGAAAAGAAGCTAAATCCACTGGCTTTTTCTTTGCTTCATCAGCTATATAAGCAGGAAAAGAAAGAGGAGCAGCTTAATACTTTATGCTCTCTTATTATTAAATCAAATCATTTTGGAAGTAAATATCAAAAATATGCACCAGTGTTAAAGGAGGGTGTGACAAGGTCCTTAAAAATTATTGGCTTAAACGAAGGATATTTAGCTACTATGGACCACAAAGCTTACGCACCTCTTCCACACAGTATGCTCCTTTATTTTACATATGAGAATCAATTAAAGGAATCGGAGTTAGGCTATTTATATGCCAATGTGATTGTAAATAAAAATCATGATATATCTATGTATCATGCCTATGTGCCAAAGATTTGTCAGTATATGGAGGAGCAATTAAAGAAGGGCGTAATCAATCAGGATTTAGAAATCATTTATCAGGAATTTTTAAAGCCAGATAAGCTTCTTACAGACCTATATCCGTATTTGCCTAATATTATTTTTAAGCAAAAGCTTATTTGTAAAAATCCAAATATGAAGGCAGTTCATGTAAGACACAGCCAGTTAGAGGCAGAAGAAAAGGTGTATCTTACTAATCAGGTAGCATATGTAAATGTGTTTACAGATAATCCAAACATTGTTTTAGTAGACCAGGAGAATAATAGATATATTTCTACTGTAGAGTATCAGCTTGAGCCGGTGCTAGAGGTAGGAGAATTTATGCCAATATGCTCTAAGTATTGCAAGGACAACGTGATGGTACTACTTCATTTATATGAAGGAAAGGAAAAGTATCAAAAACGAGATGTGGAGCTATTAGAGCTTGGCAATCATTTGTTAGAAAAAACAGAGGTAACAGAAGAGGTATTACAATCAGTGATTTTAAAGCTGATTCAATATCATTATGATAATTATGAGGGTGAGCTGTTAGAGCAGTATTTACTTCATGTGGACCTTAATAAGCTATCCAAGGAATATCGTGGCACCATGATAGATTATTATATTGTGAGAAAGCTATATGTGTATGCCTATTTGGCAGTGGAGCAATATGGTTGTTATCATGTGTCACCAAAGAAGCTACTGGCATTACTATCCTATAAAATTGAAGAAAGTGAATATGAGGAGAATCCTTTTATTACAAGAGAGGTCACTCAATTATTTTTGCAAGGAAGATATAATCAGGTAACGGTGAAATATTTGCAGCTATATTTAGAAGGGACAATCAATCAGCTGGTAGAGCTTTATAAGGCTTCAAAGGAATTAAAGCTTAGCACATTTATATTGGCAGAAAAAATAATAAGACAATTTTTAATTACAGGAGCCTATGAGCCAAAAATATATGAGGTGTTTAACAGCTATTTAGAAAAAGAGCATGACAAAAAATTAGTAGTAGAATTTGTACAACAGCAAATTTATAGCGACTTTTTTGAACAATGTGTGATTCCTCAGGAAATGTATGAGAAATTGGAGGCGCTGCTACTAGAAGAAACACCAGTTATGGAATATTGTAAGGTAGCATATTTGTATTATCTTGAGCCAAAGAAAACGCTAACAGCTTCAGAAGAAAAGCTTGCGATACAGTTTATTAAGGAATGGCTTAGTAAAGATATTTATCTTCCAGTATTTGAAAAATTTTCGAAAATTGTTGATTTGCCTTTAGAAAAGGTTTGCAAAACCTATATTACCTATGTAACAAAGCCAAATAAAAAGGTTACAGTATTTTACACCATAGATTCTGCTACAAAAGGAGAAAAGCTACAAATAAAACATAATAAAGAATTTGTACAAGAACCTATGAGAGAGGTAGTGGAAGGTGTATATATTAAGGAATTTATAGTATTTCATGACGAGGAATTATTTTATTATCTAGAAGAAAAGGATAATGAATCAAATCGTATTACAGAAAGCGATAGTATTAAGACAGAGCCAAGACTTCATAAGGAACGGGAAAATAAATTTGACTTCATTAATTTTATGCTTATGAGTAGAGAAATGAAGGATGATGATACCCTAATCCAGTTAATGGAGCAATATTTGGTAAGGCGTCATTTTGTGGACAATTACTTTACTTTGCAGTAATACAGAAGGGAACGAAAGAATATGGTAAATCATTCAAGTTTATATATTGGGATAGATTTTGACCAAAGCAAAATGCAAATTTCATACTATAATCCTCACACAAAAGAAATCGAGCCCTATAAAGAGCAAAAGGATTCTGAAAGCACCATACTTTCCATAGAACGTTATTTTACCCCGAAAAATACAAAATGGTATCATAACCTGCGATTTGTAAAGTGGTTAAAAGGGAAAATAACCCTAATAAAGGAACAGCTAGGCTGTGAAACTATTGGATGCTTATGCTTGACTCAGAAATATATTGACACAGACTTTTATGAATGGCTAGATACCTTTGCACAGGAAAGCGAGATTCCAAGAGAACGTATCATATGCATGAATCACTGTAATGCCTTTCTTCATTATATTCTTGGGGAAGGAAAGGATGTATATAGTAGAAAAATTGGTATATTTGATTTTAACTATGAAGGAATGGAATATTACCAATATGAAATGGCAAATATATCGAAAAAACAGTTATTTGCACTACAAAAGGAAAGCTATCAGGATAAACTTTCCATAGAAGACTATAGAACGAATCAAGATAAAACTATGGACCAGGCCTTTACCTCTATTATAAAAGAAACGGTGATGAAGGAAGGGGCGCAGTTGGCTTTCTTGGTTGGAGAAGGCTTCGAAAGAGACTGGGAAGTGGAAAGTATTAAATTATTGTGCCAAAATAAAAGAGTATTTAAGGGACAAAATTTGTATGTAAAGGGCGCAGTACGAGCGGCAAGAAAGGAAAAGGAATCTCTTTTAGATGAGGATACCTTTGTATTTGCACCAGGGTTGCTTCCATATCACATAGGCTTACATTTATCTGATGAGGAAAATCAAATAAAATGGTTGATTCAGGCAGGTACTCCTTGGTATCAAAGGTTTGGGCAAATTGAGGTGATTTTAAATCATACCAATACCTTGCGATTTGTGCAAAAGCATGTGGTGACCAAGGAAGAAAAGGAATTTCAAATTGAACTGCTAGGTCTTCCAAAGCGTCCGAATAAAACCACCAGATTAGAAATTGATTTTTCTTTTCAAAGTGAAGAAGCAGGGCAGGTATTAGTAAAGGATTTAGGCTTTGGACAAATGTATCCTACTACCAACCGAATTTTTAGAAAGGAAATATCCTTATTGTAAGGAGGAAAACATATGCAGAATATATTAATTTGTAATACAACAAAAGCATCAACGCCATATATGATTCCTTACATAAATTGTAGCATCTATTCTTATGAGGAGCTTTGCTTTTTCCTATATGAAAATATTCCTCTTTTAGAAAAGGTATTTATACCCAAGGATTTATTGCCCTTTTTAAAAGAGGAGCTAAAGCTTAATAGATTATATAAGGTGCTAGAGGATATGATAAAAAGGAAAGAAAGTGCTAGAAACCTTATACTTGCAATTTTTTCTGCAAAAAGCTATTATAATGAAGGTGAAGTGCGAAAGTGGAGAGGTGCTTATGACAGATTTTATCAATCCCCTTGGTATGAACGGGAAAAAGAGACCGCAGACTGCTATATGCACTACAAAAAATATGAGAGAGCAAAAAGTCATTATGAATTCATTATAAAAAAAGAAACAGAGCTAGAGGCTGACTTTCTTAGTAAAGTGTATTATAATTTAGGAGTATGCTGCTGCAAGCAATTTGATTTTGCAGGCGGTAAGCTTCATTTTCTAAAAGCTAATGAAGTAAAGAAGGATGCACTTTACCTACAGTCCTATTTTGCAGTACTACAGCTTTGTGACAATGAAGCCTTTGTAAGGACAGAGGTAAGAGAAAAAGGACTTTCCTTAGAGGAATTTGGAAAAATTGTGGATGAAGTAGATTTATATAAGGAAGAGGCAAAGAAGCTAGAAGATGCTAAGCGACTAGCCAATGCCACTTACCATAAGCAGCATGGAAAAATAGGCGAATTTTATGCACAAATCGATGACATGTTAAGTAGCTTTAAGGAGGATTACAAAAGAGAAGGGTAAGAAAGTATAGATAGGAGCATGAGGTAAAACAAATGGGTTTTTTATCTAAGTGGAATAAAAAAACAAAGGAAAAAGTAAAAGAGAGTGAGGGAGTCACACAAGGGGAACAAAGGGAAGCAGAGCATCAATTAGAGGAGCTACTTATTAAAAAGGTAGAGCCAGTGAAAACGGAAACTACACTAATTGATGAAAGCTGTGATTTAATTATGGAGGCTACCTATCAATTAGAGGATTTGCAAATGGAATATCAGCTAGTCACAGCCTATCTTACAGATATTCAAAAAATTGAGCAGATTCCAGTAGAGGAAAAAGAAAAAATAAAATCGGTAGCAGAAAAAATTGTAGCCTTAAGTGAAGAGCGTACTAAATTTCAAAAAAACGAAAAGAAAATCACAAGAAAGCAAAGCCAAATTCTAAGCCGATATGAAGAAGAAATTCCAAGAACCCTTGAAAAAATGGGAGAATACGAGGAATATAATAGCAAGCTAAAATCCGATATGATGCACCTTGAGGGAGAAAAAGGTGAAATTGATTATGTAGAAAAAAATATTGTGGAGCAAAGAAAAAATCTTAAAATGGTTTCAATTTCTGTTGCAATCATGGTATTGATTGCCATGTGTTTATTTGCAGGGCTGTCCTTTTTCTATGAAGCTGCCCTTGAGCTTGCCCTAGTAGCAACTATTTTTGTGGGGGCATTAGCAGGCACAATCATTTACATGAAATATCGTAGATTGGAATTAGAATATAAATTAGAGAAAAAAAGAAGAAATCGTGCCATTTCAGTACTGAATAAGGTAAAGGTAAAGTATGTGAATAATACCAATGGATACCAATACCTATGTGAAAAATTTGATGTAAGAAGTCAAAGGGAATTACAGTATTTGTGGCAGGAATACACAAGACAAAAGGAAGAGGAAAAAAGGTATCGATATACTACCTCTGAGCTTACTACCTATCAGGATGAATTAGTAAAGCTACTGGCTGCCTATAAGCTTCATGATACTTATATATGGCTACAGCAAGCAATTGCCTTAATTGATAGTAAAGAAATGGTGGAAATTACCCATCATTTAAATACAAGAAGACAGAAGCTAAGAGAACAGATGGAATTTAATGAAGCAAACAAAGCTCAAGGCTTTAAGGAAATTGAAAAGCTAGTAAAAGCAAATCCAGAATTAAAAAAATATGTGATAGACGCTTTAGCGGCCTATCATTTAAACATTTCATAAATATGGAGGAAAATAAAATGCCAAAGGAACTAGAAAAAAATTACAATCCAAAAGAAATAGAGGAAAGATTATACCAAGTATGGTTAAACAAAAAGTACTTTCATGCAAAAGTAGATAAAAAGAAAAAACCATTTACCATTGTTATGCCACCACCAAACATTACAGGTAAGCTACACATGGGACATGCTCTTGATAACACAATGCAGGATATTTTAATTCGTTTTAAACGTATGCAAGGCTATGAAGCCTTATGGGTACCAGGAACTGATCATGCTAGTATTTCTACTGAGGTAAAGGTAATCAATCAGTTAAAAGAAGAAGGAATTGATAAAAGAGAATTAGGAAGAGAAGGCTTTCTTAAACGTACCTGGGAATGGAAGGAAGAGTACGGCGGAACCATTACTTCACAGCTTAAGAAATTAGGCTCCTCTTGTGACTGGGATAGAGAGCGTTTTACTCTTGACGAAGGCTGTTCTAAAGCAGTACAGGATGTATTTATTAAATTATATGATAAGAAATTAATTTACAAGGGTTCAAGAATTATTAACTGGTGTCCAGTTTGTCGTACCTCTATTTCAGATGCAGAGGTAGAGCATAAAGAGCAACCAGGACATTTTTGGCACATTAATTACAAAATTGTAGACAGCGATGAAAAGATTGAAATTGCTACTACACGTCCAGAAACCTTACTTGGAGATACTGCAGTAGCTGTACATCCAGAGGATGAAAGATACCAAAATTTAATTGGCAAAATGGTAGAGCTTCCACTTACAAATCGTACCATTCCAATTATTGCAGATGAATATGTAGATAGAGAATTTGGAACAGGTGTAGTAAAAATTACACCAGCCCATGACCCTAACGATTTTGAAGTAGGAAAACGTCATAACCTTCCAGAAATTAATATTTTAAATGACGATGCTACCATTAATGAAAATGGTGGAAAATATCAGGGAATGGATCGTTATGAAGCAAGAAAGCAAATCGTAAAGGATCTAGAGGAGCTAGGACTTTTAGTAAAAGTAGAAGACCATGTTCATAATGTAGGTACTCATGACCGTTGTAAAACTACCATTGAACCAATGATTAAGCAACAATGGTTTGTAAAAATGCAAGAGCTTGCAAAACCAGCCATTGAAGCAGTAAAAAATAAAGAACTAAAATTAATTCCAGAAAGAATGGAAAAAACATATTTTAATTGGTTGGAAAATATTCGTGATTGGTGTATTTCTCGTCAATTATGGTGGGGACACAGAATTCCAGCTTATTACTGTAATCATTGTAATGAAGTAGTGGTTTCAAGTGAAGCACCTACTACCTGCCCACATTGTGGACATACAGAGTTTACCCAAGATCCAGATACACTAGATACTTGGTTTAGTTCAGCACTTTGGCCATTTTCTACCTTAGGCTGGCCAGACAATACAGAAGAGCTAGAATATTTTTATCCAACTAATGTGTTAATTACAGGATATGATATTATCTTCTTCTGGGTAATTCGTATGGTATTCTCAGGAATTGAACATACAGGTAAATTACCGTTTGACACCGTTATTTTCCACGGACTTGTAAGAGATAGCGAAGGTCGTAAAATGAGTAAATCCTTAGGAAATGGAATTGATCCACTAGAGGTTATTGACCAATATGGTGCAGATGCTTTAAGACTTACCTTAGTAACAGGAAATGCACCTGGAAATGATATGCGTTATTATGATGAAAGAGTACAGGCAAGCCGTAACTTTGCAAATAAGGTATGGAATGCATCTCGATTTATCCTAATGAATATGGAAAAAGCAGATATTCCAAAGGAAATTGACTTAGATACCTTAACGAGTGCAGATAAGTGGATTTTATCTAAGGTGAATCAATTAGCAAAGGATGTAACAGACAATTTAGATAAATATGAAATGGGAATTGCTGTACAAAAAATCAATGATTTCTTATGGGAAGAATTCTGCGATTGGTACATTGAAATGGTAAAACCAAGATTATATGATGATGCAGATACTACTAAGGCAGCAGCACTATGGACTCTAAAAACTGTATTAACCAATGGACTTAAGCTATTACATCCATTTATGCCATTTATCACAGAAGAAATTTTCCTTAACCTACAATCAGAGGAGGAAACTATTGTAACCTCTAAATGGCCAGAATATAAGGAAGAATGGAATTTTGCCAAGGAAGAAAAAGCAGTTAGCTTAATTAAAGATGCAGTTAGAAATATTAGAAACCTAAGAGCAGAAATGAATGTAGCACCTAGCAAAAAGGCAAAAGTATTTGTAGTATCTGAAAATGCAGAAATCAGAGAAATCTTTGAGCAAGGAAAGGTTTTCTTTGCAACTCTTGGCTATGCTAGTGAGGTAGTAATTCAAGCTGACAAGGAAGGAATTGCAGAGGATGCAGTTTCTACAATGATTTATGATACTAACATCTATATTCCATTTGCAGAATTAGTAGATATTGAAAAAGAAATTGCTCGTCTTGAAAAAGAGGAACAAAGATTACACGGAGAATTAAAACGTGTCAATGGCATGCTAAATAATGAGAAATTTATGTCAAAGGCACCAGAAGCAAAAATTAAGGAAGAAAGAGAAAAGCTTGATAAATATACACAGCTATTAGAGCAAGTAACAGAACGTCTTGGTCAGTTAAAAGCGTAAGAGAAGGCATTGGGGGAAAAGGAGGCGCTTACCATGAGTGAAACGGATGAAAATAAGGAAATCACAGAGTTAAAGGAATCAGAGTTAGACGTTAGAGTGGATATTTCTGAAGATAAATTACAGGCGACTTTAAAAATTTTTCCACCTAAGGTGAAAATGGAAGAAAGAGAGCCTTTTACCTATGAGGATTTAACCTTTGCCTTAGCTCAAAAAGGGGTAGTAGCAGGTCTGAATAAAGAAGAATTAGAAAGATTAGTTGCAGGACAAATTTACTATGAAGAAATTGTATGTGCAACAGGAAAAGAAGCCAAGGATGGGATTGATGGCGTATTTGATTATAAATTCGACGTTAGTCCCAAAGGAAAACCTAAAATTCTAGAGGATGGCTCTGTAGATTATCGCAGTATGCATACCTTTGAAAAGGTAGTGGCAGGACAGGAAATTGTTGTTTACACTCCTGCTACAAAAGGAGAAGATGGGTATTTGGTAACGGGCTTACCGCTTAAGGCAAAGATAGGAAAAACTCTTCCTGTTTTACGAGGAAAAGGCTTTACCTTAAGTGATGATAACCGAGTTTATACCGCTTCCCTAGATGGAAAGGTTGAGCTAAGAGATGGTAAGCTTTCCGTTACAAATTTTGTTGAGGTGGATGGTGATATTGACGTAGCCACTGGAAACCTTGTGTTTAATGGTGATATTTGTATCCTTGGAAATGTGGCAACGGGCTTTATTGTAAATGCAACGGGCTGTATTACCATAAATGGCTATGCAGAAGGTGCTACCCTTATTGCAGGAAAGGATGTAGTAATAAAGGGTGGCATGAACGGTGGCGGAAAAGGTATGATAAAAGCAGGCGGTTCTGTAGAAGGAAAGTTTTTTGAGCTAACCCAGATTCGTGCCGTAGGCTATGTAAAAGCCAACAATATTTTAAATTGTGATGTGGAAACACTAGATGTGATTGAAGTAGCAGGAAAATTGGGAAGCATTGTTGGAGGTCGTACCTATGCACTGCAGGGAATGACTGCAAGTAGTATTGGAAAGGAATCTGAGATTCCAACACAGGTTGAGGTAGGACCAAGAAAAGAGCTTCTAATGGAATGTAAGAGGCTAAGAGAAGAAATTGGGAAAATGGATACAGAGCTTGAGGCTTTAAGAAAAGTGGAAAAAGCATTAAAGCAGCTAGAAAAGGCTGGCAATCAAATCCTTGCCTCTGACCCAAGGAAAATAAAGCTAATGCGTTCAAAAATTTTAAAAAGTATGGAATTAGATGAAACTAAGAGAAAGTTTCATGCTATGGAAGAGGAAATACAAAGAGGGGAAAAAGCAGAAATTGTTGTAACCAAGGGCGTGTATCCAGGAGTAAAAGTCACCATTGGACAAAATCATTTAGCGATAAAGGATGCGGTGGCTGATGTAACACTACGTTCTAGAAAAGGTGAAAATGGCGTAAATATAGGTATTTTTTC
Source organism: Lachnospiraceae bacterium (assembly GCA_017390525.1). Taxonomy (GTDB): domain Bacteria; phylum Bacillota; class Clostridia; order Lachnospirales; family Lachnospiraceae; genus RGIG989. The sequence goes on from JAFPBJ010000146.1 coordinate 13,619, forward strand.
CAATGAATAAACCTTTCGTCGAAACCTTTCGATAGGAAAGAGTTGCATCTTAGTTTGTATCTATTATAATAAAAGTTAGGAGAACCTTTCGTGAATTACCAGGAAATGGAACAGGAAATCTACGAGATTCCAAAGTTCGCAAAAAAGCTAGGTCATGAAACCATAAAAACAATTTTAGAGTTTTATCATAATCCACAAAACAATCTTAAGGTGATTCATGTGGCAGGCACCAATGGAAAAGGCTCTACTTGTAGCTATATAGAAGCTGTTTTACGAGAACAGGGCTATAAGGTAGGGCTCTTTACATCGCCACATTTAGTAACATTAAGAGAGAGAGTGCTGATTCAGCAGGAAATGCTATCAGAGCAGGAATGGGTGGAGCAGTATTTAGAAATCAAAGAAGAGGTAGAAAAGAAAAGCTTTCCTATGCCCTCTTTTTTTGAGCTTATGTTTATTATGGCGATTCGCTGGTTTCATAAAAAGCAGGTGGATTTTGTTTTGTTAGAAATAGGCTTAGGCGGAAGGCTAGATGCTACGAATGTAGTGACTCCAATTTTGTCAGTGATTACCTCTATTGGACTTGACCATATGGCATATCTAGGTGATACCATAGAAGAAATTGCTGCAGAGAAGGCAGGAATTATAAAGGAAAAGGTACCTGTAGTAGCCATAGAAAACCAGCCCTCAGTAAATGAGGTGATTCTAAAGGTGGCACAGGAGAAAAATGCCCCCCTTGATTTCGTGAAAAAATCAGAATATTCTTTCCAGGTTTTTCATAAAACCATTGATTTTTCCATGGAGAGTGGTTATTATAAAGGGTGTAACTTTTCTGTGATTTCCAGAGCCCAATATCAGGTGGAAAATGCAGCCTTGGCGATTCGTGCCATAGAACGGTTACAGCTTGAGATTCCTTATGAAACGGTGTATAAAGGAATTAAGAATATGAAGTGGCCAGGCAGAATGGAGCAAATCGAGGAGAATATTTATATTGATGGAGCTCATAATGAACCAGCCATTGCAAAATTTATGGAAAATATCAGACAGGTATTTAAGGATAAGAAAAAAATTCTATTATTTGCAGTGGTAAATGATAAGGATTATGAGTCTATGATTAGACTGTTAACAAAAGGAAATGAATTTAGTCAGATATATATTACAACGCTTCATACAAGAGAAAGCAATTTAGAAGAAATCAAAGAGTTATTTAAGCAAGAAACTAACGTGCCTGTTAGTGTCATTGAGAATCAAAAGCAGGCGTATGATATAGCAAGACAGGCTACCAGGCAAGGAGCATATTTATTTTGCGTAGGTTCCCTTTATTTGGTAGGAGATATTAAAAAGATAATGAATGGAGAAAAAATAGATGATAGATTTTAACGAAGAATTAAAAAAATTCAAACCAATTTTGGAAGTAGAACAGGCAGAGGATGCAATTTATAAAAATGATTTGAAGGATATTACTGATGTAGTAGAAGAAATGATGAAAGAACTAAAAAATACGAAGAACTAGGAAGGACTGGAAGGTACTATGAATTGCATCAAGTGTGGTAAACCAGTATTGATGAATGATTATTGTAGTCAATGCGGTTTAAAACAGGACTATATTAAAAAAGCATATAATACCTCAAATTGGTACTATAATCATGGACTAGATAAGGCAATGGTGCGTGATTTAACAGGTGCTATGGAGGATTTAAAAACAGCATTAAAATATAACAAAAAGAATACCCAGGCAAGAAATTTACTTGGATTAATTTACTGTGAAATGGGAGAGGTAGTATCTGCATTAGGAGAATGGGTCATTAGTAAGCATTTTCAAAGTGAAGATAATATTGCGGACAAATATATTCGCGATATTCAAAATAATCCCTCTCGTTTAGAAACAGTCAATCAAATTATCAAAAAATATAATCAAACCTTATCCTATGCGATGCAAGGCAGTGAAGATTTAGCCTTGATTCAGCTAAAAAAGGTGCTTAACCTAAGTCCTAATTTTGTAAATGGACATTTATTATTAGCCTTATTATACATGCAAAATAATGAGCATGAAAAGGCAAAGAAGGCACTAAAAAAGGTGTTAAAAATTGACCGTAATAATACCCTTGCAATTAAGTATATGAAGGAGCTTGGTGAAAGGGAAATCTATGGTGTTAGAGAGAATGTAAAAAGAGAAGATACTAGGGACAATAAAAAGGCTGACAAGAGAGAAAGCTTGCGAAGAGATGTGATTGTACCAAGTCCAACCTATGAGGATAATTCATCCTCAAGAAAGCATGGCTTTGTTTATTTAATCGTAGGAATTTTAATTGGTGCAGTGGCAGCCTTCTGTCTGTTTATTCCAAATATGCAGAATAATGCAGGTAGCAAGTATGATAAATTAAAGGCTGAGTATAATGATGAGGTTTCAAGGAAGAATCAGACGATTTCTAGCTTAGAAGAGGATAATAAAGCTTTAAATACTCAGGTGGATCAGCTGCAAAAGGAATTAGCCCAATATACAGGGGATACAGGAACTGGCAATATGTATGAGAATCTGCTTATGGCATGTAAGCTTTACTTAGAGGATGATAAGGTAGAGGCTGCAAAGAAAATTGCGGAAGTAGATGTAGATAATATTGATATTGCAGTAGCAAGAGAGTTGTATGAAAAGATTTCAGAGGATTGTAATGGGGCAGCAGCTAGCTCTTTATATCAAGAGGGATATGAGCTTTATTCTGCATATAAGTACGAGGAGTCCATTCCAGTGCTACTAAACGCATATGAAATTGATCCGACTAATGTAGATGCCCTTTATTTCCTTGCAAGAGCATATCATAGAGTCAATGATTTAGAAAAGGCAAAAGAGACTTATCAAAAGGTAATTGATCAGTTCCCTGATAGCCAGAGAGCCACTAAGGCAAAGGGTTATTTAGGTGGTATTAGCTAATTAAAAGAAGTATTGTTTAGAAGTTTGCGAATAGCTTTTTAGCTTTCGCAACTTCTTTTTCACCAATACTGGAAAAATATGGAAAGGAAATAAAAATATGGAAATTAAACTTGAAAAAACAGGAAATACACTAAAGGTATTGTTAGGACAAGAGGTAGACCATCATGTAGCAACCCAAGTAAAGGAGCAAATAGGAAATCAAATTCAGTGTGGAAAAACAAAGCATATTATTTTTGATTTTTCCCATACCACCTTTATGGATAGCTCAGGAATTGGGATGATTATGGGACGGTATCAGGAGGTGAATCGGCTTGGGGGCAAGATTTATGTTACTGGAATAGGTAAGGAAATTAATCGGATTTTGGAGCTTTCAGGTTTATATAAAATTGTTACAAATTTAGATAAGGCATAGATAAAAGGCAGGAGGATAAACAGATGTATACCAACGAAATGAAAATTGAATTTGATAGTAAATCAGAAAATGAAGGGTTCGCAAGAACAACAGTGGCAGTATTTCTTACTCAGCTTGACCCAACCCTAGAGGAGCTAGCTGATATTAAAACTGTGGTATCAGAGGCAGTGACTAATTCTATTATTCATGGATATGAAAATAAGGAGGGGAAGGTTGTAGTAGAGGTACGTATTGAAGACAGAGATATTACGATTAAAATTACCGATTATGGAGTGGGAATTGAGGATATTAGTAAGGCGCGAGAGCCACTTTATACGTCTAAGCCAGAGCTAGAGCGTTCTGGAATGGGATTTGCATTTATGGAGGCTTTTATGGATGAGCTGGATGTTCAGTCTAGTGTAGGCGCTGGAACGGTGGTTACAATGAAAAAACATATGGAACAGCGTAAATAAGGAGGCACCATATGGAAGAAACACTTGAACTATTACAGTTAGCAAAGGAAGGGGATAAGGAGGCAAGAGATAAGATTGTGTCCTTAAATACTGGACTTGTGTGGAGCGTAGCTAGAAGGTTTCAAAATAGAGGTCATGAATTGGAGGATTTATTTCAAATTGGTGTCATCGGGCTTTTAAAGTGTATTGATAAATTTGATTTGTCTTACGAGGTAAAGTTTTCTACTTACGCCGTTCCTATGATTACTGGGGAAATTAAGCGTTTTTTAAGGGATGATGGTATGATTAAGGTAAGTCGTTCTCTTAAGGAAACGGCCTATAAGGTGAAGCTTGCTAAGGACAAGCTTTCTATGGAAGGGGGAAATGAGCCGACCATTCATCAAATTGCTGATTATTTGCAGATTTCTGTGGAGGAAATCGCGGCCTCACTTGAGTCTAGTGCAGAGATTGAGTCCCTTTATCAAACCATTTATCAGGGGGATGGGAAGTCTATTTATATGATTGATAAGGTAAGGGAGGGGGAAGATGAGAGTGAATCTATTGTAGATCGCTTAACGGTGCAGGATATGATAGAGGGCTTAAATGAAAAGGAGAAGCAGATTATTAAGCTTCGTTATTTTGAAAGTAAAACCCAAACAGAGATTGCTAAGCTAACAGGGATTTCCCAAGTGCAGGTTTCACGTTTAGAGAAGAAGATTTTGTTGCAAATGAGGAAGAAGTTGGTTTAATACCCCAACTTCTTAAGTTCCTCTACAATTCGTATATAGCTCTCAATTACATCAAAGCCACTATAATCCTCTCGTTTCAAATCAATCATATCTCCATGTGAGATTCCACGGTTTCTTTTGTTTTGGAAGGTGCCTTTAAAATTCCCCCATTTTGCAGATTCAATTGTAACTAATCCGTCGTTATAATTACTATCTACCATACACATAACAAGGTAAGGAATGGCAAGTAGCGTATGGCTAAATAAATTCTTCATGGTAGAGGCATAGCTTTGATAATAAACGTTTGGTGCATCCTTATTTTCTTCGTTAAAGGTGTTTAAATAGCTAGGTGCTAGCTGTTTGCTAGAATGGTAGCAATCAGGGTGTTCATCACCAATTTGTTTGGCAGAGTGATTGATGATTCCCGCAATGAAACGATATAAGAAATCTGGTAAATGATTTAATACATCAATTAGCTTAGAGCCTCTGTGAGGAGTAGAAATGGTAGTAAGGCTAGCTACTTTATCTGCCATATGTAAGTGGCTAATTGCATAGCGAGAATCTAATCCACCTTTGGAATGGGCGATGATATTTACCTTAGAAGCGCCAGTCTCTTCTAAGGCTTTTTCTATGGTTGCGACAAGGATAGACGCATTTTCTTCAATGGTTCCCCATGCCTTTTGGTGACCATAATATACAATGGAACCATTTTTCTTAAGCTCTCTTGGAATTCTTCCCCAATAGTTAAAATATTTTAAATCACGAAAGCCAATTCCATGTACTAAAATAATTGGATACTTCGTTTCACAAATGTTACTATCCTTTCTGATTTCTGTCATGGTGTTACGAAATACTGCAAGGTCATATTCATCCTTGGTAAGACGACACATATAATGAAGAAAAATAAGGTTTAAAATTGGAATCCACATGTTAATACAAATAAGGAAACGCTTTACGATTCCAAGACGCTTGCAGGTAAATAAAATACGAAGCGTTCCATTTAGGATAAAAAGATAAAGGAAACAGAAGGTATAAATGGTATCAAATACTACCACCTTAGTGTCATGGAGTGGGATAGGAAACCATTTTGTTTGGAAAAAAAGAATATAATAACATAATTGAAGCACCATACCTAGTACACTAGATTTTACTAGAAGTCTACCACCATATAAAATTCCTAATCTTAGAGAGCCACTTTCATTATTCCTAAAAGGGTAGAAATGGAGTCTAAGGGTGGTATATAGCTGCAAAATAGCAAAGCTAATCCAAAGTGTAACGCTTTCTACAAAATTTATTTTTTTTGCTATGGTAAGACAATAGAGAAATACTGGTAAATGGGGCATAAAAATAAAATATAAGGTTAGTAGAAATGGTGATTCTAATTTTATCTTTTTTGTTAGGTCAAGACAACAAAAGACACAGATTAAAATAAAGGTAAATAAAATAAGTAATGCTATTAACATAGTGTTAGTCCCTTCTATATCAAAATTAAAATTGTAATGTATGAAAAAAGTCAGGAAGAGTATTATCTCTTCTTGACTTTTTTTCTCACTTTATCTTCATACATATTTGCATCCGATTCAGACAGAGCCTTTTCAAAATTCATAGATGGCTCATAGGTGGCAGTACCCCAGGAAATGCTATAGGAGGTTTCAGAAAGCACTTTCTCTACATTATTAATATATTCTGTAGCGATTTCGTTGGTAGTTTTTGGACATAATACAATAAATTCATCCCCACCTGTACGGTAAAGCTTTCCAAGCTTTGCAAATTCCTTTTGTAAGGTCTTGGCTACTGTTACAATTGCTAAATCTCCAGCGGCATGCCCACCCGTATCATTAATTACCTTAAGGTCATTAATATCCACAGACACAATAATGGTTGGCACCTTCATATATTGCTCACAATCTAAGTAAAAGCTATGGCGATTAAGAGCCTGAGTAAGGGCATCTCGTTTGTAGGTCTGAGTATGTAAGAACAAATAGTAAAAGGTAGTAGAGATTCCTCCAATTCCATTTACGATAAAATAAAAATGGAAAAAGGTTTCCATTCCTATTGCAACCACCAACATAAAAACAATAAAACACATAATCAGTCCTTCGATTTTGTAGCCTAATTGATAGCGTTTTAATGACCAAAACAACAAACATGCTAAGTAAATTCCACTAATTAAAAAAGGAAGAAAGCTAATAGGACCTCTGTGAAATTGATTGTTTTCATCAAAGTAAAACATCCATTTCGTAAATATACTAGTATAGGCAAACAAAGCATTTAAAATTAATGGAATAAATAAAAGAAAATGCTTCATTTTCTCATCACGTTTTAAAATCATTGCCAGGAGCAAAATTGGCGTAGGGCGTAGCACATATCCTGTGGCAGAAGTAATGTAGCGTAGCGCATACGGTATAGTTCCTTGGGCAAGATAATAATCCGTACTGTCTGCAATAATTAGAATATGAATGACAACTGCTACAAGAAGGAAAATACGATTTAATTCCTTTGACATTGTATGATTACTTAATAAAAACATGTATAAAAAAATGACAATTGCTAAATCAATAAAATTGGTTTGCACTAAATAAAAAAGCATAGAACCACCACCTTTGTTGTCTCAAAATATAAGTATATAATATAAAGTATAAAATAAGTGGCGAAAATTGTCTACTATTTCTATATTTTTTCTGATAAAAATATGGAAAAAGAA
>JAFPBJ010000147.1 GCA_017390525.1 Lachnospiraceae bacterium
AGAACCTAATTTATCTTTGCTTATTTTTTGCATACAAGTTGCTATTCTCTGCGTATTTGCTCCATGCACCATACCTGCAAAAAAGATTTCTCCGTCATATTCCACCATGTCATAACTATGAATGTTTAAAGGTAATTTATAAAAATCAGTCCATTTATTGGTAGCGCTATCATATTTATAGTAGCTTCCATGTTCCCCCCCTAATGGATCCGTTGCAACGGCATAGATTTCTCCACCAATTCTAAAAAAACGTTCAATTGCTTCTGAACTTAATCCAGATGTTGTTCTAGGACTATAATATGTACAATTATATTTGGTTTTAGAATCATTTTTATAGTAATAAATTGGCACTGCACCTGTGTTAGTATCATAATCTCCCATGGATAATAGTACCTTTCCATCCTTTACAGCCATATCCCAAATATTTCTTGCATAATATTTCGTTCCATAACGTGCTTCTCCTGGAATTCCAAGATTCTCTGGAGTCACCTCTTTATTATCCACTTTTGCAAGTAAATTCGTTTCCTCTGCAGTTTGTTCAACCCCTGCAGAGGAGTTCTCTGCCAAGGCATTTGTAGTAAAAGGTGGTGCAACAATGGATGTAGCAACCATAGCGACTGCAAGTAAACCTGCTAATTTTTTTCTCATAGTAATCCTCATTTCTTGTGTTAGATTCATAATTGATTAAAGTACAAGACAACATATACTAAAAATATCTTATTTAGAAGCATAAAAATATTTCTTTGTTACCTCATCATAGAAGCAAGGTTTTCCATTCTTATCCTTTACAGGAATATAGCTTCTGATTAATTTGTTGTTTTCATCCCATACCTTTAGGTAGTAGATGTTACAAATGGATTTACCAAAATCTAATCCAGTACTAGTGAACTTAATATCACCTCGTGCGCAATTTCTTATTAGCTTTTCGTTAACGTAAGCTTTTCCAGCGGCAATTTTTACATTGATGATTTCATTTTCTTTTGGAATATAATTTCTCTCATTCCACCAGCTATATGCCATGAAAAGTCCTGAACCCTTTTCAATTTTAAAACGCATATATTTAGAATTCATTAGGTTACCATATTGATTGATTGTAGTGGAAACCTTCATTTCAATGGTGCTTTTTTCATTTAAAGGTACAGTGGTATCTTTAAAGCCACCAGTTTTATTGTAGCCTAAGCATTCATAATATGAAAGCTTTGTGTATTCAGTAGCCTTTTTCTCTGTAAGAGAAAAGCTAGTTCCGTTTTTGATTAAATTCTTGTAGGTATCAAAGGATACATTAGTTGTACTTGGATTGTAGATACTAATACCAAGCTTATAGCAATTAGCTACAGGAGTAAAGGTAGCTTTATTTGCTAAATTTGAACTCTTTAGGAATTTACCATCTTTATCTAATTCTCTAATTAATATATGGTAGCTGTTTGGTACGTTTACCACATAGGTTTTACCATTTTCAGGAAGTACATAGTCAGTTAAACATATTCTTCCCTTGTAGCTTCCGTATTTACCAGTGGTCCAATCATAATGACCGCTTCTCCAGCTTGCTACATCCGAGAAGTTTACTTCACTGAGCTTTTTGTAGCTAACTGGAGTAGGGGTAGGAGCAGGCTTTTCTTCTGTTTTAGAAGCGTTTACCATTGCTTCTACCAAAGTAGGGAATCTCCAAGTATTGGTTTTTCTGTTAAGTAATTGGAAATCTCCGTTGTTATCCCACCAAAAGCAAGTAATTCCCACTTTTTTTGCTTCTGAAACATAAGTTTTAGCTGCCGTAATTCTAGTGTCAAGTGCTACACCAGAGGTAGAGCCGAATTCATCAATAATAACAGGAATGTTATATTTTTTTGAATAATTGCTTAAGGACTTCATTAGGTTTGGAATGTAGCTAGTGTTAGTGGTATAGTTATGTACACTCATAATAAGCTTGTCTGATGCTGTGTCAGTGAAGTTTTTGTAAAATAATTGTTCAATCTGACAGCTATCAGAGGATGCAGCCCAGGTGCTAAGTACAAGGAAACGATTTTTATTTTTGCTTCCAGTGCTTCGTACTGTGTTAATGAATTCTTGGTCTAAATCATGTACGACTCTAAAATCCTTCCAAGCTACACCCCAATCCCAGTTGTGGTTTGAGTTCATAATTTCGTTAGTAGCTTCAAATAATAATTTTTCATCATAATCCTTAAAGTAAGTAGCAATTTGAGTCCATAGATTAATAAAATTCTTTTGATCCTTTGCTTTGCTGTCTGTATCAGCATAAATCCAGTGATAGCTCCAATCCATACCAGCGTCATGGTGGATGTTAATGATTACATATAAATCATTATCTAAGCCATATTTTACAACCTCGCCTACTCTTTGTAACCATTTCTGATCAATCTTTCCGTTAGAGTCAATATGGTTGTACCATGAAACGGGAACACGGATTGCACCATAGCCTGCCTTTGCAACAGTATCAATCATTTCCTTCGTGGTAACAGGATTACCCCAAATGGTTTCTGTGTTAAAGGTATATCCTTTTCCTTTGTTCATAGCGTCTAAGGAATTACCTAAATTCCAGCCAATTCCCATATCAGCTACGACTTCGGCAGCAGTTTTAGGAACACTGCTTGTTGTCTTAGTGTTACTTGATGTGTTGGTAGCAGCAAAAACACTAGTATTAACAGTAGATGAAAGTAGTAATACTAGTGTAAGAGCAAATACCAAAGCTTTTTTTAGATTTTTCATAAAACTCTCCTTTTTTGTGCATTTTCTTTTTGAGAAACTACAGCGCAAAGCGCATGAAAGTGACAAAATTTGATACTTTTACTGATACTATTATATATAGGAAGAAAAAATATTTTGACAAGATGGAAAATGTGCTAAAAATGGTTGGATATTTTGCCCTTTACAAGAGATGAGACATAAAGTAAAATAAGGGGAAATTACGTTTTAGAAGAGGAGAGGAAAAATGGAGCATTTATTTTTTAGACGTA
>JAFPBJ010000148.1 GCA_017390525.1 Lachnospiraceae bacterium
GCATTTTCACTAATTACATTGACATATCCCACAAACTTTTCATTTTCTCGAATTGGAAAATGGAAGGGAGCAATCTTCTTTCCGTACATCTGGGTTAATTTCTCTACCACATTTTTAAAGGAAGCATTATCCGCATCCATACCAGTTACATAAATCATTCTTGGCAGCTTATATTTTTCGCAAAGCTCCCATGCTTGCTCTGTTCCAGCCTCTACACCTGCCTTACCAGATACCACAATAATGGCTGCATCTGCTGCACTAATCCCTTCTTCCACTTCTCCAATGAAATCAAAATATCCTGGTGTATCAATGATATTAATTTTTGTTCCTTCCCATTCTATTGGTATGATAGAAGTGCTAATGGAAATCTTTCTCTTCTGCTCTTCTTTTCCAAAATCACTGACTGTATTTCCATCCTCTACCTTTCCCATACGGGAGGTGATTCCTGATAAATAAGCCATAGACTCTACTAAGCTGGTCTTTCCAGAACCGCCATGTCCAAGTAAAACTACATTTCTAATCTTTTCCGTTGTGTAAATATTCATAGCTTTGTCCCCCTAAACTTTAGACTTTTATATAATTTTAATATATTTTATCTAATCATTCAAGGAGTTTTGTGCATTTTGTCTATTTGTTATACATAGAGTATTCACAGCTTAGTCCTTAAATACTCTCCTAAAGCATCAACATCACGATATAGTAAATAAAGCATACAAAGGAATTGACTTAATTCCATTTTCAAAGCCAAAATTCTTAGTTGAAACGCGTATAGCATACGCAGGCTCATATTTATCCCTATAAAGTCCTAAACTTCTCGCCCTTACATTGTTTGCAGACTTGACCTCTAAAGGAACTACATTTTCTTCTATCTGAATCAAAAAGTCAACCTCTGCTTGATTATTTGATGTCCAATAATATGGTGTGAATCCCTTTGCGTATCCGGATTAAGATTCTTTTCAAATACACTGGTCAAATTTTCCACGCTTTAAGCTGTTCCATTACTACTCTGTACATATCTATAGTTCCTTTCAACATTATTTGTACCTATATTTTGCATTTTAAGTAGCAAAAATGCAATACATATCAACATTTTTTGCATTTAAAACTGATATGTTTTGCTCTGATCAATTTTGTTATTCTCCTCATCCCAAGAACGAATTGCACAGCCTAAGCCGCATAATGCTAAAACTCCTACTGATACAATCCCCATAACCACATAGTCCAAAATTGAATACCCCGTTGAAAGGCAAACGAGCACTAGGAAAAATAGAAGTATCATAATAGATAAAAAAATAATGTATTCAGAGGCTCTTTTCCAGGTACGCCCATGACCCTTGGAAATAAACGATCTTGTCATTTATTTTCCTCCCTTCTTTTTTATATTAATTAGGCGTTTGCGAAACGCCACAAGCCGCATAAATACGGCATTTTTTTGTTAATAAAAATAAAAATCTCCTCACGGTTTGTGGTATAATGGAGTTGCTAGAAACCATAAATCACGCCCCGAAAGGAGATATATCTATGATAC
>JAFPBJ010000149.1 GCA_017390525.1 Lachnospiraceae bacterium
AAGAAGAAAATGCTCAAGAGGTTGAAGAGGAAGCAGCAGAAGAAGAAAAGGAAGAGACTTCTGAAAAGCACGAAGAAAAAAAGAAAGGTCATAAGCATTCTTCTAGAGCCTTAGAGCTAGAATTAGAGAAAAAGACAGCTCAGCTAGAAGAACAGACAGATAAGTACAAACGTCTTATGGCTGAATTTGAAAATGCTAGAAAACGTACAGAAAAAGAATCTAAGAGAATGTACGATATTGGAGCCAAAGAGGTGTTAGAAAAATTATTACCAGTGGTAGATAATTTTGAAAGAGGTTTAGCAGCCTTAGATGAAGAAACAAAGGCAACACCTTTTGCAGAAGGAATTGAGAAAATATATAAACAAATATTAGTATATTTAGAAGACGTTGGAGTAAAGCCAATGGATTCTGTAGGAAAAGAATTTAATCCAGACCTTCATAATGCAGTAATGCATATAGAAGATGAAGAATTTGAAGAAAATGTAGTAGTAGAAGAATTCCAAAAGGGATACTACTATAAAGAAGAAGTTTTACGCCATGGAATGGTAAAAGTTGCAAACTAAAAATACTTTAATAAAAGTAAACAATCTAACATTTAATAAATTGATTTTAGGAGGAAATAATCATGGGAAAAATTATTGGTATTGATTTAGGAACAACAAACTCTTGCGTAGCTGTAATGGAAGGTGGTAAACCAGTGGTAATCACCAATGCAGAAGGTGTAAGAACTACACCATCTATCGTTGCATTTACAAAAACAGGAGAAAGAGTAGTAGGTGATCCTGCAAAAAGACAGGCAGTAACTAACGCAGACAAAACCATTTCATCAATTAAAAGACATATGGGTTCTGACTATAGAGTACAAATTGATGATAAAAAATACTCACCACAAGAAATTTCAGCAATGGTACTTCAAAAATTAAAAGCAGATGCAGAAAGCTACTTAGGAGAAAAAGTAACAGAAGCAGTTATCACTGTACCAGCTTACTTCTCAGATGCGCAACGTCAAGCAACAAAAGATGCTGGTAAAATCGCAGGTCTTGATGTAAAACGTATCATCAACGAGCCAACAGCAGCAGCACTTTCATATGGTCTTGATAACGAAAATGAACAAAAAATCATGGTATACGATTTAGGTGGTGGTACATTTGATGTATCTATTATTGAAATCGGTGATGGTGTAATCGAAGTACTTGCTACAGCAGGTGATAACCAATTAGGTGGAGATGACTTCGATAACAAAATTACAAACTATATGTTAAGTGAATTCAAAAAAGCTGAGGGCGTTGATTTATCTAACGATAAAATGGCAATGCAACGTTTAAAAGAAGCTGCAGAAAAAGCGAAAAAAGAATTATCTTCAGCAACTACTACTAACATTAACTTACCATTCATCACAGCAACAGCAGAAGGTCCAAAACACTTTGATATGAACCTTACTAGAGCAAAATTTGATGAATTAACAGCTGATTTAGTAGAAAGAACAGCAACTCCTGTAACAACAGCATTAAAGGATGCAGGACTTACAGCAGCTGAACTTGATAAAGTATTACTTGTAGGTGGATCTACTCGTATTATCGCAGTACAAGAAAAAGTAAAACAATTAACTGGAAAAGAGCCATTTAAAGGAATTAACCCAGACGAATGTGTTGCAATTGGTGCATCTATCCAAGGTGGTAAATTAGCAGGAGATGCAGGTGCAGGAGAAATTCTTCTTCTTGATGTAACTCCATTATCACTTAGTATTGAAACAATGGGTGGTGTAGCAACTAGATTAATCGAAAGAAATACAACTATCCCAACTAAGAAGAGCCAAATCTTCTCAACTGCAGAAGATAACCAAAGTGCAGTAGATATTAACGTAGTACAAGGTGAAAGACAATTTGCAAGAGATAATAAGAGCTTAGGTAGATTTAGATTAGATGGTATTGCACCAGCAAGACGTGGTGTACCACAAATCGAAGTAACTTTTGATATTGATGCCAACGGTATTGTAAATGTATCCGCTAAGGATTTAGGAACAGGAAGTGAACAACACATTACTATTACAGCAGGTTCTAACCTTTCAGATGACGATATCGAAAGAGCAGTAAAAGAAGCAGCAGAATACGAAGCACAAGATAAGAAACGTAAAGAAGCAATCGAAGTAAGAAACGATGCAGATGCTATGGTATTCCAAACTGAAAAAGCACTTCAAGAAGCAGGAGATAAGATTGCAGATGCAGATAAATCTCAAGTAGAAGCTGATTTAGCAGCATTAAAAGAACTTGTAGAAAAAGCCAATGGAGATGAAATTTCAGATTCACTAGTAGAAGAATTAAAGACTGCAAAAGAAAAATTAATGACAAGTGCTCAAACATTATTTACAAAAATGTATGAACAAGCAGCACCAGGTGCTAACGCTGGAACTGCAGCAGATGGAGCAAGTACAGCATACAATGCTGATGATGTAGTTGACGCAGATTACAAAGAAGTGTAGAATAAAACCATAAGTGTAAATGAACTTTAAGAGGATGTCATTTTTGATACCCTCTTAAAGTTGTATAGAAAGGGAAAATGAAAAATGGCAGATAAACGCGATTATTATGAAGTCCTTGGGGTACAAAAAGGGGCTACAGATGCGGAAATCAAAAAAGCATATAGACAAGTGGCAAAAAAATATCACCCTGATATGAACCCAGGAGATAAAGAGGCAGAAGCAAAGTTTAAAGAGGCATCAGAAGCCTATGAGGTGTTAAGTGACTCAGAAAAACGTGCAAAATATGATCAATTTGGTCATGCGGCCTTTGACCCAAATGGTGGAGGCTATGGTGCTGGCGGATTTGACTTTAACATGGGTGACATGGGCGACGTATTTGGAGATATCTTTGGAGATATTTTTGGAGCCGGAAGAACAAGCTCAAAACGTGGCCATGGTCCAATGAAGGGTGCCAACGTAAAAACTAGCATCCGTATTAAATTTGAAGAAGCAGTATTTGGTGTAGAAAAAGAAATTGAATTACCATTAAAGGACGAATGTCCAACCTGTAACGGAAGTGGTGCAAGACCTGGAAGCCAACCAGAGACTTGTACAAAGTGTGGTGGTAAGGGTCAAGTAGTCTTTACACAGCAATCCTTATTTGGAATGGTTCGTAATGTACAGACTTGTCCGGACTGTTCTGGTACAGGTAAGGTAATTAAAAATAAATGTACAGAATGTGCAGGTACTGGATATGTGAAAAAGAAAAAGAAAATTCAAATCGCTGTACCAGCAGGGATTGATAATGGTCAAAGCATTCGTATCCGTGATAAAGGAGAGCCAGGTACAAATGGTGGTGGAAGAGGAGACCTATTAGTTACCGTTATGGTGGATAGACATCCTATTTTCCAACGTCAGGAATATGATTTATATTCTACTGAGCCAATTTCCTTTACGCAGGCAGCACTAGGAGCAACCATTGATATTAATACCATTGATGGACCTATGGCATATACCATTAAGCCAGGAACACAAACAGATACAAAGGTGCGTTTAAAAGGAAAGGGAGTACCAACTCTTAGAAATAAAAATGTACGTGGAGATCATTTTGTTACATTAGTAGTACAAGTGCCAGATAAATTAACAGAAGAACAAAAGTCAATTTTATCAGAATATGATAAGACCATTGGTGGAAATGCTGGAGGAGCTAGAAAAGGCTTCGAAGAAGGAGAAAAACCTAGCTTTGGCTTAAAGGATCATAAGAAAAAAGGCTTTGGGAAAAAGAAATAAGAAAGAAAATGTGAGGTAGCAGGGTGAAGTGGATTAAACTAACAATTGATACAACAACAGAAGCAGTGGATATGATTAGTTATATGCTTGGTGAAATGGGCATAGAAGGAATCGAGGTCATTGACCATGTTCCTCTTTCAGAGGAAGACAGAAAGAAAATGTATGTAGACCTATTACCAGACGAAATACATCCAGATGATGGACTTGCAAAGGTAACCTGCTATGTAGAGGAAGACAAGGATAAAGAAGAGCTTACTAAGGAAATTAACGAAGGTTTAGACGAACTTGTAGACTTTGTAAACCTTGGAGCTAGAACCTTAACCTTTGGTGAAACGGACGAAGAGGATTGGGTAAACAACTGGAAACAGTATTTTAAACCCTTTAAGGTGGATGATAATATTGTAATTAAGCCTACTTGGGAAACCTACGAAAAAGCATCTTCTGATGATATTATTGTGGAAATTGATCCAGGAACTGCTTTTGGTACTGGTTCTCACCAGACTACGCAATTATGTATTTCACAACTAAAAAAATACATAAAAGAAGATACGACTATCTTAGATGTAGGCTGTGGAAGTGGAATTTTATCAATTATTAGTATTATGCTAGGGGCAAAAAGTGCCTATCTTACAGATATTGATCCCAATGCTATTCGTGCTACCTTAGAAAATTGTGAGGTCAATCACATTCAGGTGCCAGAGCAGATTATTGTACAAGAAGGCAATCTATTAGAAGAGGAGGCCTTTAGAGAGCAAATTGGATATGGAAAATACAACATTGTGGTGGCAAATATTTTAGCAGATGTAATTATTCCATTGTCTGCTTTGGTAACGCCATTTTTAACAGAGGATGGCGTATTTATTACCTCGGGTATTATTAATACCAAGGAGGAAGAGGTAAAGGAAGCACTCCTAAAGAATTCCTTTGAAATCCTTGAGATTACAAGAAAAGGTGAGTGGGTTTCTATTACTGCTAAGCCTAAGAAAGGATAACTTTCATGTATCGATTTTTTGTGGATAAAGAAAAAACCACTGGGGATACTATTGTAATTGATGGTGGCGACTATAATCACATTAAAAATGTCTTGCGTATGAAAATAGGGGATGATATTTTAATTAGTGATAAAGAGGAAAGAGAATATCAGTGCACCATAACAGAATTTACAAAGGATACAGTGGTAACAAAAATAGTGGATGTATTTGCAACAGAAAGTGAATTAAATACAAAGATTTATTTGTTTCAAGGTCTTCCTAAGGCAGATAAAATGGAGCTGATTATACAAAAGGCAGTAGAGCTTGGGGTTTATGAGATTATTCCTGTAAACACCAAGCGAACTGTAGTAAAGCTAGATGCGAAAAAGGAAGAAAAGAAAATAGAACGCTGGAATGCCATTGCAAACAGTGCTGCAAAGCAGTCGAAACGACAGATTATTCCTAAGGTGTCAAAGGTGTTAGCCTTTGAAAAAGCCTTAGAACTGGCAAGTGAGCTTGAAATGGTAATGGTACCCTATGAAAATGCCAAGGGAATGAGTCATGCAAAGGCTACCGTTAAAGAAGCAGCAGGCAAAAAATCTATAGGGATTTTTATTGGGCCAGAAGGCGGATTTGAAGAAAATGAAATTAGGAAAGCCATGGAAACAGGGGCGATTCCTATTTCCTTAGGCAAACGTATTTTAAGGACAGAAACAGCAGGAATGGCGATTCTGTCTATTCTTATGTTTGAGATGGAAGCAGAAGGAGAATAGTGTGAAAAATAAGTCTGAAGACCTTATTTTTCACACCAAAGATTTGTGCGTTGCACAAACTTGTAATGCGCATAGCCTTAGCTTTGCTAAGACATTGAATACAGCGCAAGAATGGAGAATAGTAAGTATGGAAGCTTATTTAGATAATGCGGCAACCACTAAGGTTAGAAAATCGGTACAGGACCTTATGGTGGAGACTATGGAGGTAGTATATGGGAATCCTTCCTCTATGCACATGAAGGGTGTAGAGGCAGAACAATATATAAAAACTGCCAAAAACAGAATCAAAAAAATATTAAAGGTAGAGGAAAAAGAAATTATTTTTACCTCAGGAGGA
>JAFPBJ010000150.1 GCA_017390525.1 Lachnospiraceae bacterium
TATATACTTCTCTTCCTTTTTAATTACCTCATTACTCATATCATTCCCCCACAATTCTAATCATTAAATAATGGAGTTGATAAATAACGGTCTCCAGAATCTGGAAGCAATGCAACAATTGTTTTTCCTTTGTTTTCTGGTCTTTTTGCAAGAATAGATGCTGCCTTTAGTGCGGCACCTGAGGAAATACCAACTAAAATTCCTTCTGATACTGCAAAAGCTTTTCCTTCTGCAAAGGCATCTTCATTTTCAATTGTGATTACCTCATCATATACCTTAGTGTTAAGTACATCTGGAACGAAACCAGCTCCAATTCCTTGAATTTTATGAGCTCCTGGCTTTCCAGTAGAAAGAACAGGGCTACCTGCTGGCTCTACTGCTACTACTTTCACATTTGGATTTTGTTCCTTTAAGTATTCACCAACACCAGTGATTGTTCCACCCGTACCAACACCAGCAACAAAAATATCCACTTTACCATCAGTTTGTTCCCAAATCTCAGGTCCTGTAGTTTTTTTATGTACCTTTGGATTGGCTGGATTTACAAACTGACCAAGAATCACTGAGCCTTCAATTTCTTTATTTAATTCTTCTGCCTTTGCAATTGCTCCCTTCATTCCCTTTGCACCTTCTGTAAGCACTAGCTCTGCTCCATATGCCTTAAGAAGATTTCTTCTTTCTACACTCATAGTATCAGGTAAGGTTAAAACTGCCTTGTAACCTTTTGCTGCTGCAACTGCTGCCAAACCAATTCCTGTATTACCACTAGTTGGCTCAATAATTGTTGCTCCTGGTTTTAAGATTCCTTTTTCCTCAGCATCTTCAATCATTGCAAGTGCAATTCTGTCCTTTACAGAGCCTGCTGGATTAAGATACTCAAGCTTTGCTAAAATAGTAGCTTCTGTAATTTCTCTTTTCTTAGCATATCCCTTTGCTTTTAAAATAGGTGTTCCTCCAATTAGTTCTAATGCACTTTCTTTAATTTGACTCATAGCTTTGTCCTCCTTATTGATGTGTGATGTGTTTTCTTTACTAGATTGTGTATATCCTATCATGCATTACATGACTTGGAAATTGTATATAATTTATCGCCTGTGATAACTTTTACTTATCGCGCGATAATTTTTACTAACTTATTCTTTATATCTGTTTAGTTCCTCTATGTACTTTTGTCCAAATTCACTTAAGGTATGATTCTTTCTTAAAATGTATCCTATGGTAAGAGGATCCTCTTCCTTTAGCTTAATACAAACGAATTCATCCTTTAGGGTTATACTGTCAGTCATAATTCCTGTTCCAATGGAATATCCATTTAGTACCGCCATAATTTCCGCTGAGGTTGCCCTATCATTGGATTTAATGAGTTTATCAAAATCATAATTCCCTAGTGCTTCCTCCGACAAATAAAATTCATTCTCACTACTTTGGTCAAAGGATACACATGGATATTCTTTTAGTTCCTCTAAGGATATTTCCTTTTTGTTCGCTAGTGGATGCTCCTTCCAAACATATGCAAAGGTATCTCTTACCATAAGTGGAGTAAATTCTAATTGATATTCCCTGAATAATTTTTTCATAATATTTTCATTACTTTTAGAATATGCAATGACTCCTATTTCACTTTTTAGGTTTTTTACGTTGGTAAGCACCTCGTCTGTTTTGGTTTCATGAACAGAATAAACGTATTTACTAGTGTCACATCTTTTTACGGTTTTTAAAAAGGCATGCACTGCAAATACATAATGCTGCATGGATACAGAAAAATGTTTCTTTTCCTTATCTTTTTCCATATATCTATCTTCAATCAATTCGTATTGACTGACCGCCTGCTTTGCATAAGAAAGGAATTCGCTCCCTTGCTCCGTCAATATGATTCCCTTATTGCTTCTCTCAAATATCTTTATTTGCAATTCTTCCTCTAGCTCTCGTATGGTAGCAGAAAGTGCTGGTTGGGAAACAAACAGCTTACTAGCTGCTTCTCTCATAGAGGGTGAATTGGCAATACAAATTACATATTTTAATTGTAAAATCGTCATAGCTTCACACCCTACCTTTATTTATTTAACTCAGCTTCTGTCTCTGCAAATACCGTCTTAAGCTCATTTAATAAATCCTCTACATCTTCGATTCCAACAGAAACTCTTAGCGTACAAGCTGTAATTCCGTTTCTTTCTCGAATCTCTTCCGGTACATCTGCATGGGTCTGAGTGGTAGGATATGTGATTAAGGTTTCAACACCTCCTAAGCTTTCTGCAAATTTAATCATTTTTACTTTTTCTAGAATTGACAAAGCAAATTCTTTACTTTTTACCTTAAAGGTAATCATTGCACCAAAGCCCTTTGCTTGACGTTTCATAATTTCATAACCTGGATGTTCTTTAAAGCCTGGATAAATCACCTCTGTCACAGAGCTTTGCTCCTTTAACCATTTTGCAATAGCAAGGGCATTGGCTGCTGATTTTTCCATACGAATTCCCAAGGTTTTGATTCCTCGAAGAATCAACCAGCTATCAAAGGGTGCTAATCCCGAGCCTGTGGTTTTAATTAAAAATCTAAACCGCTCACTAAGGTCCTCTCTATTCGTAACCAAAAATCCTGCTAGCGTATCATTATGTCCACCTAAATATTTGGTGCCACTATGCACAACCACGTCTGCCCCTAGCTTAAGAGGATTTTGAAAATATGGTGACAAAAATGTATTATCAACAATTAACAATATGCTATGACGTTTTGCTATTTTAGAAAGTGCTTCTATATCTGTTACGTTCATCATTGGATTGGTTGGTGTTTCAATATAAATCGCCTTTGTGTGCTCTGTAATGTAAGCCTCTACATTGTCTTTATGGCAATCCACATTAGAAAATGTAATTCCATTTTTTTTCGAAACATTGTCAAATAAACGAATACTTCCTCCATACAAATCTGAATCTACTATTAAATGGTCTCCCGGCTGAAATAACTCCATTAATAATGAAATCGCCGCCATTCCTGTTGAAAATGCCAAAGCATCAATTCCATCTTCTAAAGAAGCTACAATTTTCTCTAAATGCTCTCTTGTAGGATTTTGTAATCTGCTATAATCATATCCTGTGCTTTGCCCAACTCCTGGGTGTGCATAGGTAGCCGTTTGATAAATTGGGTAGCTGATTGCCCCAAAATTTTCTACCTTACCTTCCTCTTCCTCAAGATGCAAACATCTAGTATTAATTCCTCTATCCATAAATCCTCACTCCTGTCATAGTCCTATTTCGCTTCGTTGGATTCATTATAACAATGAAATTGATTTATGAATAATACTGGATATTGATTATAGGTTATAGGCAAATACTATAACCTAGGTTCTATTTTTTGTGTCATTCAACTGAAGTTCTTTGATCATGCATATTCGTGGTTCATTCCTATCAAAGTCCCATGTATGATATCCACCACCCTGACAGTTTTCCTTATGCTCACACTCTTTGCAGGTCTTAGATTTATTTTCTTTGTGTTCTCTGTAAATTTTGAACTCATCCTTCCAAATATCTAAGAGATTATCTTCTCTTATATTTCCAAAAGTAAGCTCAGGGCGTCTTTCAATATCTAAACACGCACTAATATCTCCGTTATATTGAATGCTTGCAACTTGCAGTCCTGCCCTGCAAAAAAAATACCATGGTCGTGTTTTTCTTTCAAGCTCAAGCCCTAAATAATGATTGCAGCTATATAAAAA
>JAFPBJ010000151.1 GCA_017390525.1 Lachnospiraceae bacterium
GCTAGTATCCTGATTGATATAGGAGATACGAAGTCCAGAGGCTACTGATAATTCGCCTTGCTCCATTAAGTTTGACATTTGTCCAGTTTCATAGCCTGCTTTTTCTAGAATTACTTTTATTAAAGTGGATTTTCCACAACCATTTTTACCACTAAACACAATTATATCTCCTTGCTTCACCTCAAAGGTTAAATCAGACAAGACCTTAGACTGTGCATCCTTATATTGAAGCCCATACTCCCTTAGATAAATTAAGGTTTGCTTATGATGCTTCAGAGAAACAAGCTTTAAATATTCTACCACTTCTATGTCCTTAAGTAGTCCCTCCTTTTCCTCTATCTCTCTATTGATACGATGTTCCATTTGTGTAACTCTGCTTTGCATTTTCTTTGTCTTAGCACCAATGTAGGCTCTAGTAGAAATGCACCGATCATGCTCCTTTACTGGATCAAAGCCAATTTTCGTTTTCTCACTTTTTTCTGCCCACTGCTTCGTTCTAGTAGCCGCTTTCTTTAATTTTTCGATTTCCTTTTGGTGCTTCTCATTTTCCATTTGTGAAAAAGCGTCCTTTTTGGTTTTATTTTCCCACCAGCTAGAAAAATTACCTTTTTGCACCTCTATGGTTTGACGATTCAGCACCAACACATGGTCCACACAGCCATCTAGCAAATCTCTGTCATGGGAAATTAATATATAATCCTTTGTAGGGCTCCTTTTTTCGCTTGCACATTAATAGCTTTTGTTGCTATTCTACTTATTTCAATAATTCAGCCAGATAATGTTCATCTTTTTTATGGCCTCCATGGTGTTGACGATATTTCTTTATAGAATCAACCAACAAAGAAATATTATTTCCATAGTATTCGCAATAAAAAGCAGTATCATTTTTGTAGGATTTACGTCCACATTTGATATTCTCCTTTGCAAAGGTTTTAGCCTTTTTCTTAGATTTTACTTTTTCAAATTCACTCGTCATATTTTCAGAAATAATCAAAAGCATTTCAAGTTCTGGTTTGGTACAATATTTATTAACCGAAATAATTTTTTCTTGATATTCTTTTGGTATTTGTAGTTTGTCACTAAGCTTATCGCCGACTCTTAGAACAACTACTTCGCCCGGATACATATTTAATGCAGTTTGTACCTGTCCAGAACCTTTGATTTGTCTAGAGTGATATGGAACTAAACCAAGTAGGTCATCCCTCGTGAATAAAAAACAGTCATTTTCTAAAAGAATGTTGACAACTTCTAATTCATTTGGTCCTTCACACATGATCAAATATTTCATTTCATCAACTTCCTTTTCATATTCATTAGTTCTTCATAATTTACAGCGGTTTGAAATGTATTATTGTAGAATTGCTTGCTTTTAAGTAATTCAGTTCTAATCTCATAATTATCATACATATTGCTTAGAGCAACCTTTTCATCCGCTTTAGCAATCCAAATATTATCTCTGCGATTGAACAAATCTAGTACTTCGCAATAGTGTGTTGTAAAAATAAGAGTTGCATTATTTTTGTTAACTGTTTTGTCTTTATAAAGACTAATCATATTTTCCACAAGCGTTTTATGGAAATGATTTTCTATCTCGTCAACAATTAGATCAAAACCATTCTTTAAAGAAGCTACCATAAGAGTATATAATAATATACCTTTTGTAGTTCCACTTGACAGCAAGTAAACTA
The DNA here is from genome assembly GCA_017390525.1 of Lachnospiraceae bacterium. Taxonomy (GTDB): domain Bacteria; phylum Bacillota; class Clostridia; order Lachnospirales; family Lachnospiraceae; genus RGIG989. Next base: position 1,689 of record JAFPBJ010000151.1, read on the forward strand.
ACTCTTTATCAGAAACCGTTTGAATTTGATTCTGATAACAAAGCTTATAATTGTGATCATCAATTTTCTCAATAGTTTTGATATTCTCGTCAAAAATACGAATAACATTCATAAAAATATCATCTGAAATTTTATAATTTTGTAAAGCTTTGAATAATAAACCATAGGTATCAATTCCCTCTCCAAAGCTATCAAAATAAATTGCTCTAGTACTCTTCTTCTTTAAAACAAAAAAGACTTTAGATGTATCCTCTGGTAGTTCTCCCAAGTCGGTTAATTCAATATAGTCGTCCATTGATAATATCGTTTTCAATTTAGTTTTGTAGTATTTCTTTTTATAGATGTGCTGTTTTGTAAAAATTGCTTTATTATCTAAAGATGTATCTGCTTGTAAAGTTGTAGTATAACGATATAAATTTTTTTCGTGATAAAATACCATATCTAGTTCAATATTACTATAATCGTAATGCTTGCCTTCTAAACGAAAGTCACCTAAGATAGAGTAGCAACAATCAAGGAGCTCGACAGCAGTTGTCTTACCAGATGCATTCTTTCCAACAAAAGCAAGTGTGTTGTATACAAATAAATCCTCAGCAATCTCCTGAAGTTCATATTCTTTATCTTCAGCGGTTTTTTTTGATTTTGCTACAAAATCAATTTCAAAGTCGTCTTTTACATTTTTAAAATGTTTTGCCTTCACATATAACAATTTCATCAAATTTCACCTCTGTAATCATTATAACTCAGAATTTGATTTTAAACAATATAATTGTTCAAAATCAAACAGAATAGCTTTGATTACACATATTATACCAAATTTTATAACTTTTTATGTACAAAATCCATTAGGCACTTTCCCATTAGATAAAATAATGGTTATTTTAATAGCATCTCCTTATTCATAAATACATGCATTAAAATATGTCCAATATTTCCTTCTCCTGCATACTTAGAAGCATCAAAGAAATCGTGGTCTAGGGTTGACCAATATAAATCATTTTCCTCTCCCTTTACCACCACAGTTTGATTTAATTTTCCAACATATACTTGCACATAGCACTGATCCAAATGGTATGTAAAATCCATTAAATGAGTAAGAATAATATCCTTTTTAGTAATAGAGGTTTCCTCCTCTAGCTCTCGATAAGCCGCCGCATAACCCTCCTCACCAGCCTCAATTTTTCCACCAACGAAGTTTGATAAGCCTTTGTAGGGCTCCTTTTTTCGTTTGCACATTAATAGCTTTTGTTCCGTTTTATCAAATACTACAATTAAATTATATCCTTGCATATTTTTCTCCTGATATTGCTTGGTTTGTGTATTTATTTTAAGTAGCTCAGTCTTTTTAAGCTTCCTTCCTCAAAGGTATACTCTGGTGTTGTAAGAGGATAGGATAGCTCTGTTTCATAGTACCAAGGATCCTCCTCATGCATGGGATTTTTCAGAATGTGAAATTCCTGGGCTGGCATGTAACCCTGTCCTAGCAAAAACGCCTTTTCTCCCCTTTCATTTTCGCAAATGTCCAGCACCATCACTACATGTCCCGGACTTCCACCATGCAAAAATACATCGCCCACCCTTAACTCCTTAGGGGTTATCGCCTTTGCCTCCTGCTCCATGGAAAGAGTGCCCGCATAAGAAAACACCATACGCAAATACGACTGAAACGTCTCATAAGAATCATCATACCCCTTTTGTTTTACCCAAGTTACTTGATTTCCATTTACTGCAATTCTATAGCCCTGCTGCCATTTTGTATATTCCGCCAAGAAACCATTGGTAAA
>JAFPBJ010000152.1 GCA_017390525.1 Lachnospiraceae bacterium
AGAAATGAGGATTATTATGATTTTATCTTGTCAAAATATATCAAAAGCCTTTGGAGAGGATTCTTTATTTCAGCAGGTTTCCTTTCATTTAGAGGAAAAAGAAAAATGCGCCCTAGTAGGTGTAAATGGAGCTGGTAAATCCACTTTATTTAAAATTATTATGAAAGAATTATCTGCCGATGAAGGACAGGTTGTAATTGCAAACAATGCAAAAATAGGCTACTTAGCCCAACACCAAACTGCCTCTTTTTCTCACACCATTTATGAAGAAATGCTTGAGGCAAAAAAAGATGTGATTGAGCTGAGTGAAAGAATTCGAGAGCTAGAGCTTAAAATGAACGAATCAAATCAAAAGGATTTAGACCAAATTTTAGCTACATATACTAGACTAAATCACCAATTTGAACAAATGAATGGGTATGCCTACAAAAGTGAAATCACGGGTGTCCTAACTGGACTTGGATTTTTAGAGGAAGATTACAACACTCCAATTATTAAGCTTTCTGGTGGTCAAAAAACCAGAGTGGTACTTGGTAAGCTACTTTTACAAAAGCCTGATGTTTTGCTACTAGACGAGCCTACTAACCACTTAGATGTGGCTGCCATTGCTTGGCTAGAAACTTATTTAGCCTCTTATCCTGGTGCTGTATTTATTATTTCCCACGACCGATACTTTTTAAATAAAATTGTTTCCTCTGTCATTGAGCTTGACCACGGAAAATGCAGAAAATTCACAGGAAATTATAGCCAGTATGCTACCAAAAGAGCGCAAATTCGCGAAATAGAAATGAAGCAATATATGAATCAACAAAGAGAAATTAAACATCAAGAGGAAGTCATTACCAAGCTTCGTTCTTTCAATCGGGAAAAATCTATTAAACGTGCAGAAAGTCGTGAAAAATTACTAAATAAAATGGATGTTTTAGATAAACCTATCATGAAGGATGCCAAAATGCGTTTTTCCTTAGAGCCCTCTATATTAAGCGGTGAAGATGTACTCTCTGTAAAGGAATTAAAAAAGTCTTTTGCCGAAAAGGATATTTTTTCTAACGTATCCTTTGAAATCAAACGTGGAGACAGAGTGGCACTAATTGGTGCCAATGGAACAGGTAAAACTACAATTCTTAAAATTTTAAATAAAAAGCTTCACCAAGACGAAGGCTCCTTTTTGCTTGGAAGTCAGGTAGAAATTGGATATTACGACCAAGAGCATCAAACACTAGACCTTGATAAAACTATATTTGATGAAATATCCGATACTTATCCTGAACTTACCAATACCCAAATTCGAAATACCTTAGCTGCATTTTTATTTACTCAGGACGATGTATTTGCCCCAATTTGCACCTTATCTGGTGGCGAAAAGGGACGAGTATCCTTAGCCAAATTAATGCTATCCCATTCTAACTTTCTAGTACTAGACGAGCCTACCAACCACTTAGATATTGATTCTAAGGAAATTTTAGAGGAAGCATTAAAGCACTATACAGGAACCTTACTTTTCGTTTCCCATGACCGTTATTTTATTAACCAAGTGGCTACAAGAGTCCTTGAGCTTTCCGCAAACGGTGTCACTGAGTATTTAGGTAACTATGATTCTTACCTAGAAAAGAAAGCAGCCCCTGTAGAAGAAGCCCTCACTCCTTCTTCTGCTCCAAAGGAAACCTCCCAAGGAAAAACAGATTGGAAAAAATCCAAAGAAGAACAGGCCAAAAAAAGAAAGCAAGAACGTGAGCTTAAGGATATAGAAGAAAAAATCCAATTTGCGGAAGAACGAATTACCACCCTTGACGAAACTATGGCTCTACCAGAAAATGCTACCAACACCGCTAAATTAATGGAGCTTAACAAAGAAAAAGAAGAATTAGAAGAAAACCTAACCAATTATTATCAGCGTTGGGAAGAACTAATGGAAGAATAACAAAAAAGCGTCGCCCTTTAGCGACGCTTTTTTCGTTATTTAGTTGTAAATATCTCTTTTAATTCTTCCAATAATTCCTTGTCAAATTCTCCTGTAGTTAAAATTTCTTCCTCTTCATCTACTGGCTGATATCCATATGGTCCAACATAGAATTCCTTGGTCATAACCGCCTTATTTCCATTTTTATCTTGGATATCCCAATATAATGTACCTTTAAAAATATTTTTCTCCTTAATGTAGTCGCCATTTACAATTTTAAAGTTCTTAGTTGCACTATGCGCTAAAATGGCGTTAATTTTTTCCTGCATTTTTATATGATATTCTGAATACTCATCACTTTGCCAAATTTCCGGATTTGTAATCTTAATACAATCCGTTGTAAACTGCCTTGAAAAAACTCTTGAAAGAGTATCGCTCCTATTTTCATTTTTCAAAGCTCGTTCACAAAGAAATGCCCTTGTATCATTTCTTAATATATTTTTCTGATAACTATACAAATTTTGGCTAAACTGATCTACATTAGCATTAAAAGGCTTAGTGTAATCAATGACTTCTTCTTCACCATAATAGTTTTGAAAAGAAATCTCTGAAATATAGCAATTTTTATTCATAAAAATTAAGAACAAATTGAAACTTTTTTCATCATCAACAGAAATTTTAATTTCTGCACTATACATTCCTGGATATGTTTGATATGTTTGATCCTCTCCCTTAATTGAATAGTTATAATAACTTGACTGTTCATAATGAATACTTTCTACCTTTGTTTTAATTTCTTTTCCTTGAAAGGTTTCCTTAAAGATTTCCTCTAAACGATTGGCACATCCCTCATAAATCTTCTTTTCCTTATCAAATTGCTCAAAATTCACTTGAAAACAAGAATCCGCTAAATTAATATATCCATCTAATAATATCTTCACATTTCCTTTTTCAAATTCTTTCGCAATTTTTTCTGCTTCGATTCGGTACATTAATTTATCATAATTGGGTCCATCTAGCCACGGACAAAATTGAAATACCGCAAGGGAAACAAAAACAATACAAAC
>JAFPBJ010000013.1 GCA_017390525.1 Lachnospiraceae bacterium
GCTTGGCTAATTCTTCCGAAGAAGTTATACTTCTAAGAAGCTTCACTTCTTTTTTACTGTTTTTAAGGTGTTGAATTTTTTCAACTGTTCTTTGAATTTTCTCTTAGAATTTTCAAGGTTATATTGTTCAGTTATCAATGTTCAAATGCTTTTGAAGTCCGACGGAGAAGAAGGGATTTGAACCCTTGCACCGTTATTCACGATCTACTCACTTTCCAGGCGAGCCCCTTCAACCACTTGGGTACTTCTCCAAGCATGAAGCGCTGTATTAACAGCGAACGGAGAGGGTGGGATTCGAACCCACGTGCCCTTGCGGACAAACGGTTTTCAAGACCGCCTCGTTATGACCTCTTCGATACCTCTCCAAATGTGACGCTAGAATATGATATCATAATCATTTTCCTTTGTCAATACTTTTTTTATTTTTTTCTTTTTGTCACTTATCTCAGCGACTTTTATATAATATCAGTTTTACTTTTCAATGTCAACACTTTTTTTCAACTTTTTTTACATTTTTATTTTTAATGAATTTCCACCCAATTTTACAATATTGAATCATTATGTTGCATTTGCAAATATGCTTGAAATATTATTAAATCTTCTGGTGTCGTAATCTTGATATTTTTATAATCCCCTTCTATTATTTTCGTCTTAGTGACTCCGTATTTTTCCATGACCATAGCATCATCTGTAATTGTATTGTCTTTTTGCTCCATCATTTTTTCATATGCTTCCTTTAATAATATATAGAAAAAGGTTTGTGGAGTTTGAATCTGCCAAAGCTGCTCCCTAGGAATCGTTTTTCCTATATACATATCAGCTTCCACTTCTTTTATTGTATCTTTCACTGGGACGCCTACCACCACACTATTATTTGTTGCTACCTCTGCAAAGCTCTTTGAAATAATCTCTTGGCTTACTAGTGGTCTTGCTCCATCATGTATCATCACATAACATTGTTTATCCTTTATCATCGAAAGAGCATTATAAACCGAGTCATAACGTTCCTTTCCCCCAACTATAATTTGAGTTACTTTTGAATACTTCTGTGGAATTTGTAGCTCTTGTTCACAGTAGGCTACTTCCCCTTCTCCCACTACTAAAATAATCTCATCTACTATGCTCTCTTGGAATGTCTTAAGAGTATATAAAATGATAGGGGTTCCTTCTACACAAATATATTGCTTTGGAGTATTTTGTTTCATTCTAGAGCCTTTTCCAGCTGCTAAGATAATTGCAATTTTTTTCAACCTAAGCTTCCTCCTAGCGTTGTCCAATTTTTAGATTCGGAACGGCATTTAAATCTAATCCACTTCGTACACCTTTTTGATATTCATAATATCCTGCCACCGCAATCATCGCGGCATTATCAGTACAGTAAATTGGACTTGGACTATAAAACTCAATATTTTCTTTCTGACATTCTTTTAATAATGCTTGTTTTAAATTCCCATTGGAGGCAACACCACCAGCAATCGCTACTTTTTTATAGCCTAAATTCTTAGCCGCATTCATTGTGTGTTCTACTAATACATCAATTACTGCCTTTTGAAAGGAAGCTGCTACATTTGCTTTGTTTACCTCTTCCCCTTTCATTTGACAGGAATTAATGTAATTTAGCACCGCTGACTTTAACCCACTAAAGCTAAAATCATAGGGTGCATTTTCCACCTTAGCTCTTGGGAAGGCTATGGCACTACTATCTCCCTCTTTTGATAATTTGTCGATTTTAGGACCACCTGGGTAGCCTAGACCGATTGCGCGTGCAACCTTATCAAAAGCCTCACCTGCTGCATCATCTCTGGTTCTTCCGATTATTTCATATTCTCCATATTCTTTTACTGCTACTAAATGGGTATGCCCTCCTGATACCACAAGGCATAAAAATGGTGGCTCTAAATCTGGATGTTCAATATAATTTGCAGAAATATGGCCTTCAATATGATGCACCCCTACTAATGGGATATTTTTCGCAAAGCTAATTGCTTTTGCAGCAGACAAGCCAACTAAAAGTGCTCCTACAAGACCAGGTCCGTAGGTAACTGCTATCGCATCAATTTCATCTAGACTGGTTTCTGCTTCTTTTAACGCTTCTTCTATTACTTGATTTACCTTTTCAATATGCTTTCTTGAGGCGATTTCTGGTACAACGCCTCCGTATAATTTATGTATTTCTATTTGGGAAGAAATTACATTAGAAGCTACAGTTCTCCCATTTATAATTACTGCTGCCGCTGTCTCATCACAAGAACTTTCAATTCCTAATATTTTAATTGGTGTTTCCATTTTCTTTTTCCTTTCCCACTAGCAAATATTTAATTGGTAGTTTTCGTCCAACCTACAATTTTCCATTGGTCATTTTCTTTTCTTAAAATAAATTGTTCTGTAAGCTTTGGATATGACTTCTTTGTTTTTAGACTAAATACTACATTAAGCCTTGCCATTTCTTCTCCCTCTATATCATAAAATTGCACCTGACTTAGCTCAGATAAGGTGTAACTCATAATAATTTTGGAATTTTTCTGATAATCTTTGATTTCTTTTTTGAAGTCTTTAAATTGTTCTTCTTCTGTATTATTATTAATTAAATCTGCTGAAAAGAGCTTTCTCATTTGTTTATTTAGTTTTTCTAGATTTTTTTCACTACACTCATCATCGTTGTAGGCACATTTTACAATTCTACAATAAAACTTCACAACAGCTCGTGGCTCCGAAGGATAATTCATATCTAAATCTTCTTCTAATAATAGCTCTAGCTCTGTTTTTTTACGATTTTCTTTTGCTTTTTCATTACGTTCCTGTGTTTTATTGGTTAAATGATTATAGTAAAACAAACATAGTACCACCATTAAAACCACTGCCACTAATCCACTTGTTTTCTTTACATTCATACTCGTTTCCTTTCTTCCTTCACTTATCTAGTCGTTAGAAAAATCTATTTCACAGGTTTTTCTGTCTTTTCCCGCAACAGAATTCTTGAATATTTCTTTTACCTTATCCATGTATTCTTCTGGTCGTACTAGAGAAGGACTATAATGGGTAAGCCACATTTTTGCTACGTTTGCCTTTTTTGCTAATTCTGCGGCTTCGTAAAAAGTCATGTGCTTATATTCCTTTGCTTTTTCTTCTTTTCCTTCTTCTCCATACATGCCTTCGCATATAAATAAATCTGCATCCTTTGCATGCTCTACAATGTTATCTACCGGTCTAGTATCGGTACAATAAGTAACCTTGATTCCTTTTCTGGCTGGTCCTAGCACATCTTGACTCGTAATGACTCTTCCATTTACTTCTACAGTTTCTCCTTTTTGTAGAATCCCCCAGCATTGCTTTGGAATTTCTAGTGCTGTTGCTTTTTCTATATCAAATTTACCAGCTCTATCAATGATGATGTTATATCCATAGCAGGTTACATTATGGTTTACTTTAAAGGCTTGAATGCGATAGCCTTCCCTTTGAATTTCTACACTATTTCCACTAATCTCAATAAACTCGATAGGAAACGGAAGCTCTGGTGCAATGACTCTTAATGCATTTACCACTCGTTCTAATCCTTTGGGGCCAATCATTGTGAGAGGCTCTGTCCTTTCTGCATTTCCCAAGGTAAGCAAAAGACCTGGTAAGCCACTAATGTGATCTCCATGGTAATGAGTAAAGCAAATTACATCTAAAGGCTTAATGCTCCATCCTTTTTCCTTAATAGAAACTTGAGTCCCCTCCCCACAATCGATTAAAATTCCTTTTCCGTTATATCGTGCCATAAGCGATGTTAAATGACGATATGGTAATGGCATCATGCCACCACAACCTAATAAGCAAATATCTAACATTTTTGTTCCTCGTTTCTTTGGCTTCTTTCTTCTTAGTAGTTTCATTGTATCACAATTTACACATATGTCAAAATTTTATAACAGCTCATTGGTATCCATCACTTTTACTGGCACTACAAATTGTTGGCGCAATTTCTTGTAACATTCCTCGCACAAATAAAACTCATGAGTTTCTCCATCCATTTCTGAGAAAAATCCCCAGGTCTTTCGTACTTCAAGGAAATCCTTAATAGGAAGCCCTTCTCCTTTGACAACTTGTCCACATCCGCTGCATATGCATTTTTCTGTTTTCTTTTGATTTTGCATTTGTTCCCAACCTTCCTTACCAAACCCAATTCTAGTATGCCTTATGAGGCAAATTTCCTATTACACAAAAAGCTGCCACAGAAAACTCTATGACAGCTTTTATTATAATATATTTTCTTTCAATATGAATAGTGGAAATAACTAGCAGGCTTAGAATAATGACTGAACAGTTTTTGTTACATTATCTACAGTAAAGCCAAACTTCTCAAATAATAAATTACCTGGTGCAGAAGCTCCAAAGCTAGTCATTCCAATTACTTTTCCTTCTAAACCAACATATTTATACCAAGTATCCACTGCTGCTGCTTCAATAGCAACTCTCTTAGTTACACTGCTTGGTAATACAGTTTCTTTATATTCTGCTGATTGTTGATCAAACAATTCTGTGGATGGCATACTAACTACACTAGCATCAATACCCGCTTCTTTTAATTGGGCTTGTGCCTTAATTGCTAATTCTACCTCTGAACCTGTTGCAATTAAAATAGCATCTGGAGTTTCCTTTGTAGCCTTAGATACTACATAACCACCTTTTAATGCTTCTTTGCTAGAACCACTAAGCTGTGGTAGGTTCTGTCTAGACAATACTAATGCTACTGGAGTTTGTTTATTTGTAACAGCATAATACCAACCAGCTGCTGTTTCAGTTGCATCTGCAGGTCTGAAGGTTACAAAATTAGGTAGCGTTCTAAACATTGCCAATTGTTCAATTGGTTCGTGAGTTGGTCCATCTTCTCCTACTCCAATACTATCATGAGTTAGTACATAGCTAAGTGGTACTCCCATTAATGCTGATAATCTTGCCATTGGTTTTAAATAATCACTAAATACAAAGAAGGTAGAAACAAAGGCATGTAATCCTCCATGTAATTGTAATCCATTACCAATTGCTGCCATAGCAAGCTCTCTTACACCAAAATGGAAATTGCGTCCACTATAGTCTTCCTTACTAAAGTCGCCTGCATCTTTCATATAGGTCTTAGTGGAAGGTGCTAAATCTGCTGACCCTCCTACGAAATAAGGAAGTCTTTCTTTTAATTTATTAATTACCACACCAGATACATTTCTAGTTGCTTCTGGTTTATCTGGGAATGCCCAGAATTCTTCATCCTCTAATAATTTATCTGCTGCAGCCTTTGATAAATATGAATCAAGTAAGGCTGCTTCTTCTGGAAATGCTTTTTTATAATCTTCCATTAACTGATTCCACTGAGCTTCCTTTTGTGCCCCTTCATCTGCTAATGCTTTGAAATTGTCATATACTTCTTGTGGTACACAAAATGGCTCTTGGTTCCAGTTAAGATTTTCTTTTGTTGCCTTGATATTGTCTTCTCCAAGTGGCTCACCATGAGCACTTGCTTTTCCTTGCTTTTCAGGGCATCCAAAGCCAATTTGAGTATTTACTACAATAAAGGATGGTCTTTCTTTATCCGCCTTAGCAAGCTCAATGGCTTTACTTAATTCATCTAAGTCATTGCCATCTTTTACTTCTAATACTTGGAAGCCAAATGCTTCGTATTTTTTTGCCACATCTTCTCTAAAGGCAATATCTGTGCTTCCTTCGATAGAAATCTTATTAGAATCATAAAATACAATAAATTTACTTAGTCCCCATGTTCCTGCTAAAGAGCCTGCTTCTGATGTTGTTCCCTCCATCATACAACCATCTCCTGCAATTACATAGGTGTAATGATCAATAATAGGATATCCCTCTTTGTTAAACTTAGCTGCTAAATGTGCTTCTGCTGCCGCCATACCAACTGCTGTAGCAAAGCCTGCTCCAAGTGGTCCTGTAGTAGTTTCTACTCCCACTGTATGACCATATTCTGGATGTCCAGGGGTTTTGGAATCTAATTGTCTAAAGTTTTTAAGATCTTCTATTGATAAATCGCCATATCCAAATAAATGAAATAAAGAATATAATAGCATAGAACCATGTCCTGCTGATAATACAAAACGGTCACGATTCAACCAATTTGGATTCTTTGGATTGTGATTCATATGGTGTGCCCATAATTCATATGCCATAGCTGCGGCCCCCATTGGTAAACCTGGATGACCAGAATTTGCCTTTTGAATTGCTTCAGCTGATAAAATTCTTATCGCATTTACGGATTGTGTATCGATGGATTTCATGAAAAATCTCCTCTCTGCTTGTAAAAGTATTTATAATTTATATTATACCATTTTTTATGCTTTGTCAGCATTTTTTTCATATATGTAATTAATTTTGGCTTTTTTGCATGATAATTGCGTCTTCTGTAGGATTTTTATAATAATTTTTACGAAGGGCAATTTCCTTAAAATCAAATTGCTGATAAAGAGAAATTGCTTTTTGATTACTGCTTCGCACCTCAAGAGTTAGCTTTTGTACTCCTTGCTTCTCGCATAGCTTAATTACCTTACAAAGCATCTTAGTTCCAAGCTTTTGTCTCTGATATTCTGGAAGTACTGCAATATCTTGTATATCACCTTCATCTAAAACATAACTGTAGGCTACAAATCCAACCACCTTTTCTTCTTTTACTGCTACATAGTAACAATTATAGTCGTAGGAAGCACTTTTCTTAAGCTGAGCTGGACTTTCTGTTTCCTTTAAGCATATTTTTTTAATTTCACATACCTGTTCTATATCTGCTTCTTCCATAGGTCTTATCATAATTACTTGATTATGCATTTTTTTGTTTTTCTGCCCTTTCTCTTTCTGCCTGAGATAAACGAAGGTACTCTGGTTTATATTGCGCTGCTGTTTCTGTTTTTCCTTCTTTTAGATACTTAAGTCCTAATGCTCCTACCGCTGCTGCCCTTTGCTCTCTATGATGCACACATGAAATAGAATATGGCACCTTTAAATTTTCCTCTATGACAGATTGGTAGGTAGAAATTCCATCCCCAAGGAACACAACAGACCTTCCTAGCTCATGTAGCTTTTCAAATAAACCTTGTATCTCTATACAGCTATCTTCAAACTCTGTAATAAGCTCATCCTTTTCAAAACGATAGATTCCCGTATATACCTGACTTCTTCTTGCATCCATAATAGGGCATATAAACTCACTAGTCCCCACCATATTATAGGCTAATGCTTTTAAAGTTGGCACATGAATTAAGGGTTTATTAAGAGCAAGTCCTAATCCCTTTGCAGTAGCTGCCCCAATTCTTAGCCCAGTAAAGGAACCCGGACCTCCTGATATGGCAATTGCATCTACAGATTCTAAGGATACATCTGCAAATTTCACCATTTGTTCTAACATAGGAAGCAAGGTTTGAGAATGAGTTTTTTTATTATTAATTGTAAATTCTGCTACTAATTTTTCTTCCTCTACAATTGCAACGGAAGCCACAATAGAGGATGTATCAATTGCTAATACTCGCATAATTTCTCCTAATTTCTTTCCTCAAGGGTAATTCTTCGATAGTCGAAGCCCATTTCTAAATCTTTTTCAATGGTAATAATGGTTCTTTTTTCCGGCATAATTTCTTCTATTAAATTCGCCCACTCCACTAAGCTTACACCTTCTCCATAGAAGCAATCCTCATAGCCTATTTCTTCCATCTCTTCTATATCTCCAATGCGATATACATCAAAGTGGTAAAAGGGAAGGCGTCCCTCCTCATATACCTGCACAATTGTAAAGGTAGGACTATTAATCGGCTCTTCAATCCCTAAGCCTTTTGCAAAGCCTTGAGTAAACACTGTTTTTCCTACTCCTAAATCTCCAATTAATTCTATTACCATTCCTTTTTCTGCCTGTTTTCCAAGGGATTCTCCAAAGGAAAAGGTGTCTTTTGCACTATTACTTTCTATGACCATTGTTTTGCCTTTCTTTTTTCTTTTGGTACATGTTTTTCTATATAGGATAAAATCTTTTCTTGTTCAATTTGGTCAAGGGGTAAAATACTAGCGTGAATCTTAGAAGTATAAATAAGTAATAGCTTTCTTGTTACGATTACTTTAAAAATTTGCTCCCAAGTAACAGCAGCAGTCGTTTCTCCTTGACAAACCTCTATTCCCTCTTCGTTAAATTGATATACAATTTCATTTTTAAAAATAGGGTTTAATACTATCTGCTTTTGCGCCTTAAAATATAGCATAACAGGATTAATGATTGTAAATAAAAGTCCTATTAACAGTAAAATAATTTTACCCATATCATCTAATTGTTCAAATCGTACCACTAAAACAACTAAAGCGATGATACTTAAAAATACACCAAACCAATCTTTTATACTACTGTAACAAAAATGTAGTAAGAAAGAATACATATGCTTAGTTTTTATTTTCACAGATGCTGTTAATGTTGATTCCATCTGTTCCCTTCCTTTCTAAAGCACTATACCTCTTTTAGTAAATTTACCATTTCAATGGCTGTACATGCTGCATCATAGCCTTTATTTCCTGCTTTTGTACCAGCTCGTTCAATGGCCTGCTCAATGTTATCTGTAGTTAAAACTCCAAAGATTACAGGTACTTCTGTTTCTAAGGAAACACTAGCAATTCCTTTACTTACCTCTGCACATACATAGTCATAATGGGAGGTAGAACCTTTAATGACAGCACCAAGACAAATTACCGCATCGTATTTGCCTGATTTTGCCATTTTCTTTGCTACCAAAGGTATTTCAAAGGCACCTGGCACCCAAGCAAGATCCATATTATCCTCTTCTACGCCATGTCTGATACAAGCATCCTTTGCTCCGCCTACTAATTTTGAAACAATAAATTCGTTAAATCTGGCAGCTACAATTCCTACTTTTATTCCGCTAGCTACTACATTTCCTTCTAAAATTCTCATTTTTTCTTTCCTTTCTTTTGTTGATATTACTTATAATTTGTCATATGCTCCATTTTTTCTTGCTTTGTTTTTAAGTAAAATGCATCAAATTTTTGTGGCTGAATCTGAATTGGAACACGCTGTTCAATTGTAATTCCATATCCCTTTAAGCCAGAAATTTTCTTAGGATTGTTGGTTAAAAGAAGTAATTTCTTTGCACCTAAATCATATAAAATCTGAGCACCGATTCCATATTCTCTCATATCAGCGGGGAAACCAAGCTTAATATTCGCTTCAACTGTATCTAGCCCCTGCTCCTGAAGCTCGTAGGCTTTTAGCTTATTGATTAGCCCAATGCCTCTTCCTTCTTGCCTCATATACAGTAAAATTCCTCTTCCTTCTTTGGCAATTGCCTTCATGGCAGCTTCTAATTGTTCGCCACAGTCACAACGCATTGAGCCAAACACATCTCCTGTTAAGCATTCCGAATGCACCCTACAAAGTACGGGCTCTCCATTAGAAACCTCCCCCATGGTAAGGGCTACATGATGTTCTCCGTTTAATTTATTTACATAGCCATGAATCAAAAATTCGCCATATTTGGTTGGAAGCTTCGCTGTAGATACTTTTTCTACTAGAGACTCTCGTTGTAAACGATATTGAATTAGGTCTGCAATAGAAATCATTGTTAGATGATGTTTTTTTGCAAATTCCTTTAATTCTGTAGTACGCATCATGGTACCATCGTCTCTCATAATCTCACAGCAAAGTCCACATTCACCAAGGCCTGCTAATTTTACCAAATCCACCGTTGCCTCTGTATGCCCAGAACGCTTTAATACACCGCCCTCTCTGGCTTCAAGAGGAAACATATGCCCTGGTCTTCTAAAATCCTCTGGCTTTGCATCCGGCTCTTCTACCTTTAGTGCCGTAATGGAGCGCTCATAAGCAGAAATACCTGTAGTTGTATCTACATGATCAATGGAAACGGTAAATGCTGTCTCATGATTATCTGTGTTTTTTTCCACCATTTGAGTTAAATTTAATCTTTGACAAAGCTCCTTGGTCATTGGCATACAAATGAGTCCTTTGGCATAGGATGCCATGAAATTCACATTTTCCTGAGTAGCAAACTTAGAAGCACAAATTAAATCTCCCTCATTTTCTCTGTCGGGATCATCGGTTACTAAAATTATTTTTCCTTGCTTTAAATCCTCTAAGGCTTGCTCAATTGTTGCAAAATCACTCATTCCTTCTTTTCCTCCTTTGTATCATTATTATACGTTATTTAAAATCCATGCTCTCGCAAAAATTCCTCTGTAAGCTTGCTACTTTTCTCTTCCTCTACTGGCATAAGTAGCTTCTCTATATATTTTCCAATTATATCACATTCTAAATTCACTATGTCACCTTTTTTTCTTGTAGAAAGATTTGTTTCCTGTCTAGTATGAGGAATAATTGAGACCTTAAAGCAGGTTTCGTCCACATAAGCTACTGTAAGACTGATTCCATCTATGGTAATCGAGCCCTTTTCCACAATATAGTGAAGAGTTGTTGGTTTTGTACCTACAGTATACCATATTGCATTTTCCTCTGGCAAAATATCTAAAATTTCTCCCGTTGCATCCACATGTCCAGAAACAATATGTCCGCCAAATCTTCCATCTGCCGCCATTGCTCGCTCTAAATTAACCTGGCTTCCTCTTACTAACTGACTAAGCGAGCTTCTTCTTACTGTTTCTGCCATAACATCTGCTGTGAAATAATTATCTCCTAACCCGGTTACGGTTAAGCATACGCCATTCACTGCAATGCTATCTCCAATTTTTGTGTCCTTAAGTACCTTTTTTGCCTCAATCACAAGCACTCTTGAACTTCCGTTACCGGATATCTCTTTTATTTTTCCTATTTCTTCAATGATGCCTGTAAACACTGTTTTTCTTCCTCCTATTGTAATAATCCACTAACTAAAATATCCCTTCCAAGAAATTCTGTTGTGGGGTTTTTTAAGGAAAAGGCCTCTGACATAAAGGAAATCCCCTTTCCTTCTATCGGACTTTTTGCCTCTTTTCCCCCAATTAATTTTGGCGCGATATAGGCATATACGCGATTTACAATTCCCGCTTCTAGAGCTGCTGCATGTAGCGTGCCGCCCCCTTCTATTAATACACTATCCATTCCCATTTTGCCAAGCTGCTCCATTAAATATGGTAAATCTACTTTGCCTTCTTTTCCTGAAGCAAGGAGAAGTATCCCTTTTTCCTCAAGGGCTTTCATTTTTTCTTTCTCTCCTTTATCATAAGCAATTATGGTTTTTATTTCTTTTGCAGTATTTACAATATTACAATCGAGAGGAATCGAAAGGTTGGAATCACAAATAATTCTAACTGGGTCTACTCCCTCCTCTATTCTACAGTTTAACATAGGATTGTCTGCAAGCACTGTTCCAATTCCTACCATAATACCACTGTATTTTTTTCGTAATTTATGCACATGTTCCCTGGCAATTTCTCCTGTTATCCACTTTGAATCTCCTGTATATGTGGATATTTTCCCGTCCAGGGTCATGGCATATTTCATGGCTACAAAAGGGGTCTTAGTTTCAATATAATGAAAAAAGATTTCGTTTAGCTCTCTACATTCCTGTTCTAGAATTCCAGCTTCCACCTCAATGTTAGCAGCCTTTAGCTTCTTAACTCCTTTTCCTCCCACAAGCGGGTTCGTATCCATACTGCCAATATAAACCTTTTTGATTCCCTTTTCAATAATAATATCTGTGCAAGGAGGTGTTTTCCCTTGATGGCAGCAGGGCTCTAGGGTAACATAAAGCTCTGCCCCTTTTGGATCCTTACTACAGCTTAGAAGGGCATTTCTTTCTGCATGATATTCACCATATCGCTCATGGTATCCCGTAGCAATGATTTCATTGTTCTTCACCACTACACAACCCACCATAGGGTTGGGCGAAGTATGTCCCATGCCTTGCTTTGCTAGCTGGATTGCCTGCTGCATATAATATTCTTTGGTCGGTTTCATCTGTGCACCTCCTACATATCACAAGTATAACTTGTGATTCTGACACTAATAAACATTTGGAAATTTACTTCCAAGCTTTCACCTTTTTCTATCCTTTATGAAGGAATGTTTAAGCAGTTTGCTGTATTTTCATAGTAAGCTGAATTCTTTTTCGTTCTAAATCCACGCTAATTACTTGCACATCCACAATGTCGCCTACACTTACCACTTCAAGTGGATGCTTAATAAATTTATTGGTCATTTGGGAAATGTGTACTAAGCCATCCTGATGTACTCCAATATCCACAAATGCACCGAAATCAATTACATTACGAACTGTACCTTTTAAAATCATACCTGGTGTTAGGTCCTTCATTTCTAATACATCTGTTCTTAAAATTGGCTTTGGCATTTCCTCTCTTGGGTCTCTAGCTGGTTTTTCTAGCTCCTTTAAAATATCTGTAAGAGTGATTTCACCTACTCCAAGCTCCTGGGCCATTTTTTGTTTGTCTGTTACTTTTTTCTCAATTCCCTTGATTCCACCTTTTTTGATTTCATCAGAGGAAATGTGAAGGATATCTAATAATTTCTTTGTAGCCTCATAGCTTTCTGGATGAACGCTAGTGGCATCTAAAGGATTTTTCCCATCTGTAATTCTCATAAATCCAGCACATTGTTCATATGCCTTTGGTCCTAATTTTCCAACCTTAAGCAATTGCTTTCTATCTGTAAACTTTCCGTTTTCTTCACGATAAGCAACAATATTTTTTGCAATGGTTTTAGAAATTCCTGATACATATTCTAATAAAGATGCAGAAGCTGTGTTTAAATCTACTCCTACCTTATTTACGCTATCTTCTACTACACCACTTAAGGTATCACTTAATTTCTTCTGATTCATATCGTGCTGATATTGTCCTACTCCTATAGATTTTGGATCAATTTTTACAAGCTCTGCTAATGGATCTTGTAGCCTTCTTGCAATGGAAACAGCACTTCTTTGTCCTACATCAAAATTAGGGAATTCTTCTGTTGCGAGCTTACTTGCTGAATAAACAGAAGCACCTGCCTCATTTACAATAACATATTGAACTGGTTCTTTTATTTCTTTTAATAAATCTACAATAATGAGCTCTGACTCTCTTGAGGCAGTTCCATTTCCTACGGAAATTAAAGTAATTCCATATTTTTTAATTAAATTATGGACAATTTTCTTAGATTCTTCCACTTTATTTTGTGGGGCAGTTGGGTAAATTACCACTGTGTCTAGTACCTTTCCAGTGGCATCTACTACCGCTAGCTTACAGCCTGTACGAAAGGCAGGATCCCAACCTAAAATCACTTGGTTTGCAATTGGTGGTTGCATTAATAATTGCTCTAAATTCTTTCCAAATACTGTAATTGCGCCATCCTCTGCTTTTTCTGTTAATTCATTTCGAATATCTCTTTCAATGGCTGGCATAATCAATCGTTTGTAGCTATCCTTAATGGTTTCCTGTAAAATTGGAGTGGTATATGGGTTGTCCTTTATAATGATTTTCTTTTCTAAGTATTGATATATTTTTTCCTCAGCCACTTCAATTTTTACTGTTAAGAATTTTTCTTTCTCTCCTCGATTGATAGCAAGGATTTGGTAACCAGTTACTTTTTTTACAGCTTCTTCAAACTCATAATATAGCTGATATACAGATTCTGCTTCACTGTCTTTGGCAGCAGAAATAATCTTTCCTTCCTGGAACGTAACCTTTCTAATGTAAGTACGATAATCTGCATCATCTGAAATTTGCTCTGCAATAATATCCATTGCTCCACAAATCGCATCCTCTACAGAATTTACTTCTTTTTCTTCTGAAAGATATTTCTTGGCCTCTTCTTCAATTGGTTCCTTTGTTAATTGTAACAAAATCACCTGTGATAACGGCTCAAGTCCTTTTTCCTTGGCTATGATTGCTCTCGTTCTTCGTTTTGGACGATAAGGGCGATATAAATCCTCTACTGCAATTAAAGTAGTCGCTTCCTTAATTTGCTTTTCTAATTCCTCTGTTAGCTTGTCTTGCTCTTTAATACTAGAAATAACCTGTTCTTTTCTCTCTTCCAAATTTCTTAAGTATAATAATCGTTCGTGTAAGGTACGAAGCACCTCATCATTTAAAGAGCCAGTTACTTCCTTTCGATATCTGGCAATGAAAGGAATGGTATTTCCCTCATCAATTAACTTTATGGTTGCTTCTACCTGTGATTTTTTTATTTGTAGTTCTTCTGCTAAGGTTGAAATAATATCCATTTTTTATTTTTTCTCCATTTTCTATAATTTTAATGTAATATCTTTATTTTCCATTTTATATGGTTTGTATGAAATATGTACCAAATCGAACATTTTCTTTGATGCCTTTACAGAATCGGTGGTAGCATATTTATCCTCTAAATATACAATTTCTTTGATACCACTTTGAATAATGGCTTTGGCACACTCATTACAAGGGAACAATGTGGTATATAGCTTAGCCCCTTTTAAAGAGCCTCCATTATAATTTAAAATTGCATTTAACTCTGCGTGGCACACATAAGGATATTTGGTGTCTAACGCTTCTCCTTCTTTTCCCCAAGGCATTTCATCATCACTGCATCCAATAGGCATGCCATTGTAGCCTACGGATAAAATTTTATTTTCTTCACTTACAATACAGGCGCCCACCTGTGTATTAGAATCCTTGCTTCTTTGTGCTGATAAAAGGGCAATTCCCATAAAATATCCATCCCAAGATAAATATCCAATTCGTTTCATATGAATCCTCCATTTCTGAGTGTTCACTTTTTTTTGCGTTTCTTACCAATATATATTATAATCAATATGAAAGGAAATACAAGATAAGAATCGAAAGGAGTCTTACTACTATGTCAAATCAATTGATTCATACACAGGCTAACGATACAACTACTTACGCTATTTTCCGTCTTCATTCTAAGTATTATGCCATAGATTGTAAAGATATGATTTCTATTACCCCTGCTACCGACAACGTTGCACCTATTTCTGGCAGCCCTGAATATGTAGACGGTACTATAACGATTCGTTCTCAATTATTTACTCGCTTTAATATGCGTTGTTTTTTCCATTTACCTTCTATGGATTATGAAAAAGGTGAATTTTTTAAACAGCTTACTCTTTTAAAGGAAGATTATTTAAATTGGATTGCTATTCTAAAGAATGAAGTAATACAAGACAAGACAGATTTCACTCCTTTTATCTTAAATCAATCCGTTTACGAAACTGCTTGCTCTTATCTTCCTACCTTTAAGCAATATTTTCCGAAGATTGTAGCACAACAAGATATTGTAACTAAGGGGCTTACCGAATATATTCATTTTATCGCTAGTGAGGAGGATGAAGACGAACGAAAAGAAGCAAAGGAAACGATTCTTTCTCATCTACAAGATAAGTTTATAAAAAAATTTCAGTCTCTTTTCTACGAAGAACGCCGAATCTTTAAAGAGCCCTTTGATGAAGCCATTCTTGCATTACAAAACGAAGATACCTTCATTGCTCTTTTAGTAGATAAGGTGCTGGGAATTAGCGAACTTACCATAATAGAAGAAGCGGAAGAATTATGTCGTCCCGAGTATATAAAATGTGCTGCAAAAGGAAAACATCTAGAAGACATTATTTTAGTATTAGATTTACCACAGCTTGCTAAGCACATCTAAAGACATGAAAAGGAAGAGTATATTTGCTCTTCCTTTTCTTTTTATTCTACAATTTTCACTGCATTACTAGTTCCAATTCTATCTGCTCCAGCAGCTATCATTTCCATTGCTGTTTCTTTATTTCGAATTCCGCCAGAGGCTTTTACCTTTGCTTTTGTTCCAACTGTTTCTTTCATAAGGGCAACGTCTTCTTTTTTAGCGCCGCCTGTAGAAAAGCCTGTAGAGGTTTTTACAAAATCAGCCTTCGCCTCTACTGCTAGCTGACAGGCTATTTTTATTTCCTCCTGGGTTAGTAAGCAGGTTTCGATAATTACTTTTACCAATGCATTTCCTTTTGTAGCAGCCACTACAGCCTCTATATCCTCTTTTACAAGCTGATACTCTTGATCCTTTAAGGCTCCAATATTAATCACCATGTCAACCTCTGTTGCCCCATCCTCTACTGAGACTTTTGTTTCATATGCCTTCGCCTTAGTAGACATGGCTCCAAGAGGAAAGCCGACCACGCAACAGGTGGCAACCTCAGAGCCTGCTAGTTGTTGCTTTACAAAGGGTACATAATAAGAATTCACACACACAGAAGCAAAGCCGTATTGCTTCGCTTCCTCACAAAGCTTCTTCACTTCCTCTTTGGTAGTCTCTGGTTTTAAGATTGTATGATCCATATAAGATGCTAAATTTTGTTCCATTTGATTTCTCCTATATTCATTGCTTATTTGGAAAATAAATAATCAATGATAGTGTGTCCCTGTTCAATATAGTTTCCACTTTCTTTGCCACCTTTTTCACTGTAAGCAAAGGTGTTGTCTTTTTCATCCGTGCTATCATACAACAAATAAGGTACAGGATCAGAACAATGAGTTCTAATAGCAATTGGAGTAGGATGATCAGGTAAAACTAGCATTCTAAAGTCTTCTCCACGTTTTTCTAGCTCTTCCTTTACTATTTTAATTACCTTTTCATCTAAATTCTCAATTGCTTGAATTTTTCTTTCAATACTTCCTTGATGTCCCATTTCATCTGGAGCCTCTACATGAATATAAACAAAATCAAAGCCATCCTCTTCTAATGCTTTTACAGCTGCTTTTGCCTTGCCTTTATAGTTTGTATGAAGACCACCATTGGCTCCTTCTACTGTAATATTGGTCATATTGGCTCCCACTGCAATTCCTTTTAATAAATCTACCGCAGAAATCATAGCTGCCTTTTTATGATTTTTCTCTTCAAAGGATGTAAGGGCTGGTCTCGTTCCCGCTCCCCAGAACCATATGCTGTTGGCTGGATTTAAACCTTGTTCTTTTCTTTTTAAATTAACTGGATGATTGCTTAAGATGTCATAGCTTTTCTTCATCATTTGATTTAACACTTCATCCTTTGGCAGATATTCTTTTATGGTTTTTCCTAAAATATCGTGAGGTGGTACTAAATCTATTACCGTTCCGTTTTTCCAAATTGTTAGATGACGATAGCTAGTACCTACATAAAATTGGTATAACTCATTTCCCAATTCCTTTGCCACTGCTTCTACTAGCTCCTTTGCTTCCTCTGTGGTAATTTCCCCAGCACTATGGTCAATAATAGTCTTTTCCTCATATGGCTCCTCTTCCGATAGGGTTACGATATTACAACGAAAGGATATATCGGTTGTCTCCATATCCACTCCAATGCTTAGTGCCTCTAATGGTGAACGACCTGTATAATAAATCTTTGGATCATACCCAATTACGGATAAATTAGCTGTATCACTTCCTGGTGCCATTCCTTCTGGTATGGTGTGTACAAGTCCTACCTCGGATACCTTTGAAAGAGCATCTAAGGTAGGGGTCTTTGCTGCTTCTAATGGTGTTTTCCCATTTAACTCATCAATAGGATAATCAGCCATTCCATCTCCTAAAACAACTACATATTTCATATGAATCCTCCATTTCTTTCTATTCCAACGAATTGCTTAGAAATAAGGATTA
>JAFPBJ010000153.1 GCA_017390525.1 Lachnospiraceae bacterium
GCCCTTTCGGGCTTCTTTCCTTTGTTATACTTAAAATTGTTTCGCACTTCGTGCTCCCACAATTTTAAAAACATTCGAACTTGGCCCTTTCGGGCTTCTTTCCTTTGTTATACTTAAAATTGTTCCGCACTTCGTGCTCCCACAATTTTAAAAACATTCGAACTTGGCCCTTTCGGGCTTCTTTCCTTTGTTATACTTAAAATTGTTCCGCACTTCGTGCTCTCACAATTTTAAAAACATTCGAATTTCGCCCTTTCGGGCTACATTCTCATGTTTTTTGGGTTTCAAAGTTATAATTTTTTTCATGCTAGCATGAAAAAAATTATAACCTTTAAACCTTAGTATAACACATCACCGGTAGTTCTGTATAATTATTTGTATTTTTCTTTGGCCATTGTATTCGTTGATGTCGGGATAATAGGTCACATCTAACTCTACATTTGTATTTTTTCCTTCATATAACCCTTGTAGCACATTTTCTCCATATTTTTCTTTTATGTAGCTTTCCCATGCCTCTATATCCCCAAAAAACATTGCCTCCATTTTTACTCTAGCCGCATTTTCCACTTGTAGCTTTAACACATTTCTTTGCTCCCCTAAAATTCTTGCAAATAAAAGCTTTAACCCCTTTTCTGCAAAAACAGGTTTTGGATTGGCTTTCCCAAAGGGCTCTAACAAAGACATGCTTTCAATTAAATCCTCTGTAATATAGTCAATAGGCATAGGCACATCAATCAATACCTTTTCTATTAAATCCTCTTCTGTTAAAGTAGAAACACGATTTATTTTTTCAATAAAGGGCTGCAAATTTTCTTCCTTTAGTGAAAGTCCCGCCGCCATAGGATGTCCCCCAAATTTTTCTAAAAGCTCCTTACATTCACAAAGTTCTTCGAACATATGATAGCCCTCAATAGAACGCCCAGAGCCCTTTAGCCCTTCCTTTGCCTTGGTAATTACAAATACTGGTTTATAATAATATTCTCTTAACCTTCCTGCTATAATTCCAGCAAGACTTTCGTGGCACTCTGGAAGATATACAACAAGAACCGTATGCTCTTTCTCTCCTTTGGTTTCAAGGAAACGGATTGCCTGCTCTACCCCTTTTTTCGTCATGTCCTTTCTTTCTGCGTTAAGGCTAGTAATCTCCTGAGCTAATTGTTCTGCTTCCTTTTCATCTTCCTCTAATAACAATTTAAGTCCTAACTCAGCAGACTCTAGTCTTCCACAGGCATTTAAGCAGGGGCCTATGACAAACCCTAGGTGATAGCTTGTTAGCTTTTTATTTTCTAAATGATTAGCTAGAATTAATTTCTGTAATCCTAGATTTTTCGTAGACTGTAATCGTTTTAACCCTTCCTTTACAATAATGCGGTTTTCTCCTAATAAATCTACTACATCACAAACCGTTGCAATGGCTACATACTCTAATAGCTCATGTAATTCCTTTGCTTCAATCTGAAACTGACTATAAAGGGCTTCCATTAGCTTATATGCCACTGCTGCCCCACATAGGGTTTTGGTAGGATAGGTACAATCTGCTTGCTTAGGATTTACAATGGCGTCCGCCTCAGGAAGAATATAGTTCTTTCCCTCTTCTGTTTCTTCAAATAAAACATCATGGTGATCCGTCACCACTATGGTAAGACCTAATTCCTTACCATATTTTATTTCCTCAGTAGCAGCAATTCCATTATCACAGGTAAGTATCATATCTATGCCATCCTCTTTGGCTTTTTTTATGATATTCTTATTTAAGCCGTATCCATCCTTCATCCTATCAGGAATCTGATAATCCACCTGCGCTCCTAGCCTTTTTAATCCCTTTAATAAAACATAATTAGAAATTACACCATCTACATCATAATCTGATATAATCCTAATCCTCTTTTGCTGCTTTATGCCCTCTGTAACCATTTTAACTGCTTTATCCATATCCTTTAAAAGCTTGGGAGAAAATAAACCTTCCTTAGTGCCATACAAATAATTTTCTATATCTTTTTCTTCTATTATATCCCTATTTCGAATAATTCTTGCTAGCACAGGATCAATATGAAATTTTGCTCCAATTCCATTAAAATCCGCTCGTTTCGCCTGTAAAAACCATTTTTGCACGTAGTTTTCCTCCCTTTTATTTTAATATAAAAGGAGGCAATCTGTTTTTACAGATGCCCCCTTTCTTTTACTTATTATTTAGATGTTTTTTTCTCTAATCCTTTTTTCATAAAGAACCAAATTGGACCTGTAATGCATACTGAAGAATATGCACCACCTACTATACCTACCATTAATGTAAGTGCAAATTCTTTAATAGCCGGTACACCCATAATGAATAAAATTGCTATCATTACAAAGGTTGTAATGGATGTATTAATTGTTCTAGTAAAAGTTTGGCTAATACTTGTATTTACTACTGTTTCTAAGCCTACCTTACTTACTCTCATTGTACCAAGATTTTCTCTAATTCTATCAAAGATAATAATAGTTGCGTTAATTGAGTATCCTAAAATTGTAAGCATACATGCAATAAAGGTATTACCTACTGATAAATATGCTACAGAATATACCATAAATACGATTAATACATCATGAATTAATGCAAGTACTGCACTGGCACCAAACTTAAAATCTTTAAAACGAACTGCAATATAAATTAACATACAAATTGTTGCAATAATAACCGCAATAATTGCATCTCTACGCATTTCTCCACTAATACTAGAGCTAATATTTTCTGTTTCAAAGGCAGTAGCGGATAATTGTGATTTAAACTTCTCTTCTAAGGTAGTACGTTCCTCTAAGGTTAATTCTCTTGTTTTAATTACTACTTGTTTTGTATCATCTACAGTTTGAATTTCAATGTTTTTATCCTTTGAAACCTCTTGTACTACTGGTTTGATTTCTTTTTCTGCATCCTCTAACGTATACTCTTTATCAAAGGTAGCTGTAATAGATGTTCCTCCTTGGAAGTCTAAGCTGAAGTTAAGTAGCTTACCTCTTCCCTTCATACCACTATTTACTGGCATAAATACAAGACCAAGAATAATCACTACTAATGATAAAACAATACAAACTTTGCTAATCTTAATGAAATTAAATACTTTTACTTCTTTTGCTTTTCCATATAATTTTGGACTTTGTACTCCTAATGCATAGAAGATTTTTACTAATGACTTAGATACTACAATTGCAGTAAACATAGATAAAATAATACCAATTGCTAATGTTTGTGCAAAGCCTTTTACAGATCCAGTACCCATAATCCAAAGCACTGCCGCTGCAATTAATGTAGTAACGTTACCGTCTACGATAGCAGATAACGCTTTATGGAAGCCTGCGTCAATAGCAGTTTTTACAGTAGAACCATTTCTGATTTCTTCTTTAATTCTTGTGAAAATAATTACGTTTGCGTCTACCGCCATACCGATAGATAAGATAATACCTGCAATACCAGGAAGAGTTAACGTTACGTTAAATCCATTAAGAGCAAGGGCTAATAATAAAATATATACACCTAATGCTAAGCTTGCTACAAAGCCTGGGAACAAGTAAATCACAATCATAAATAAACATACTACAATAATACCAATTAACCCAGCCATTAAGCTTGTTTTAATTGCTTCTTGTCCAAGCTTTGCTCCTACTACCTTTGAATTCATTTCCTTTAATTCAAGAGGAAGTGCTCCAATACGAATAGTAGTTGCTAAATCATCTGCTTCTTCGAAGGTTTTAATGTTGTTAATAACCGCTTCACCCTCTGTAATTTCAGCCTCTACTGTAGGAGCACTTACTACTTGGTTATCATAAACAACATAAATGACTTTGCCTAGGTTGTCTTTTGTTGCTTTGGCAAATTTTTCTTTTCCTTCATCGTTAAACTTAAGCTGTACTAAATACTCAGTTTCACCTACCGAAGATTCATTTTTTACTGCATCAGCATTCTTAACATCAGAACCAGTTAATAAAACATTTCCTTCTTCATCTACAAAAGAAAGGCCACCTGGTTTACCAAGCTCAGCTAAAATTTTATTGGCATCTGTTACACCAGGGATTTCTACGTTAATACGTTTTGCACCCTCTTGATATACATCTGCTTCTGTACTATAACGATCCACACGTTTCTTTAAACGTAGAATTGTATCATTGATATCCTTTTGATCTGGATTGTTTTCATTGATTTCGTAGGTTACGCTTACACCACCTGCTAAATCAAGACCTAATTGGATATGTTCTGCTTTTCCTTTATGCTGCTTTCCAAATCCAAATGCTACTAAGTAACCTAGACCACATACAATTGCAATAAAAATTACAAGATATAGTCCACTTTTTAATTTTTCATTTTTCTTCATGGCTTTCTTATTCCTCCATTGCTGCTTTTAACATAATTGCACATTCTATTCGTTTCTTTTGTAGTTCACAACCAATCTCATATGGCTCTAAAATAGAACCATGGAACTTGTATGAGTTCGCTGCACAACCACCACTACAATAAAAGCGTGCAAAGCAATTTCTACATGCTTCTTTTGCATAAACATTACAAAGCTTAAATTCACTTTGAATATCTGTATTTTTTATGCCATCAAATACGTTACCCATTAAAAATTCTTCGGTTCCTACAAATTGATGACAGGGATATAAATCTCCCCAAGGGGTAACTGCTAAGTATTCTACTCCTGAACCACATCCAGATAATCTCTTAGCCACACAAGGGCCTTGATTTAAATCAATCATAAAATGGAAAAAGTTAAAGCCTTTTCCTTCCTTTTTCCTTTTTATCATTTCTTTTGCCAAAGTATCATATTCCTCAAATAATTGTGGTAAATCCTCTTTTCTAAGAGCATATGGTTCTTCGGGTAAGGATACAACCGGTTCCACAGAAATTTGCTTGAAACCTAAATCAGCTAAATGTAGTACATCCTTAGAAAAATCTAGGTTATTATGGGTAAAGGTACCTCTTACATAATAATTAGTCTGATTTCTTAGCTCTGCCATTTTCTTAAATTTCTCAATAATAATGTCATAGCTTCCTTTTCCATTTGGAGTTGGACGCATTCTATCGTGAACTTCTTTTCTTCCGTCAATACTAAGTACCACGTTGCTCATTTCTTTATTAGCAAACTCCATTACTTCATCATTTAGAAGCATTCCATTTGTGGTTAAAGTAAAGCGAAACTTCTTATTATGCTTCTCTTCAAGAGAACGACCATATGCAACGATTTCCTTTACAACCTGAAAATTCATTAGGGGTTCTCCACCAAAGAAATCCACCTCTAAATTCACTCGATTTCCAGAATTCGCAACTAAAAAGTCTATGGCTTTTTTTCCTACTTCTATGGACATAAGAGAACGGTCACCATTGTATTCTCCTTCCCCTGCAAAGCAGTATTTACAAGCAAGGTTACAATCGTGAGCAATATGTAAACATAATGCTTTTACCACAGTTTTTCTCTGTTTAAAATCTGTTACATATTCTTCGTATTCATCCTCTGTAAATAATAAGCCCTCTTCCTTTAAAGCCTTTACTTCACTGATTCCTTCTAATACATCTTCTTTTTTGTACTTACTTAATGCTGTCACAATTTCATCTTCACTTTTTTCTTCAAAAAGCGCGATAATATCATAAACTAAATCGTCTACAACATGAACTGCACCACTGCACACATCCATTACAATGTTGTATCCATTATTTTTATATTGATGAATCACTGTGAACTCCTTTCTACACGAATAGAGGCTGTCCAAAATGTGTATTTGAACGGCCTCTACAAATATTACTTATTATTTTCGCAACTTTGATTTCCTACTGTACAAGATGTCTTACATGCAGATTGGCAAGATGTTTGACATTCTCCACAACCACCATTTTTCATAGTGTTTTTCAAAGTCTTGTTTGTTAGAGTCTTAATGTGTTTCATTTCCACGCCTCCTTTATTTACTTTAGCTCACACTATTATAACACATTTTTTCATATAATAAAAGTGCTTTTTTATCATTTCTTGTCATATCCACAATTTATCTTCTCTGTAACGTAATTACACAGTTTCTTTATCAGCTTATCATAGCCAATTATTTTCTTGATTCCTTCAATTAAAATAGAGGTTGCTAAAGATAATGCTAATAAAACTAATAAACACAAGGCAAAATGCTTAAAGGAATAAATAAACTCTGTTAAATATAAGTTTCTATAGATATTATGAATCAAAAATATATTCATGGAATGACGTCCTAAAAAATATAAAATCTGCTTCATCACTGGAATTCTTACAATATAAGCATAGCAATAATAAATAAAAAGTACAGGAAGAACACCAAACTTAAGCTCCCAGAAACGATCTGTTTTCGTTTCATAATATAACACTGGTATTAAAATACAAATACAGGTTTCAAAAATAAACTTAAAAATTTTTCCACCTTTTTTTATTCCATAATGATATTGTTTTAATTTTACAAATAAATCGTACTCAGAACACATCATTCCCAATACCAATGGAATGAAATAAGAAAATGCATGTGTTCCACCCACATAATCCAAGCCTAATACTCTTGGAAATAAAATAATACTAATTATAAGGAAAAAGTATCCTATTTTATTTTTCATTCGACCTAAAACCGGCAACAAGAAAATAAAAACTATGGCAGCACTCATATACCACCAGGTTTTTAAAAAGGTGCAGGTTCTCATAATATTACTAAGCCCCAAACCATCAAATAAAATCTGAATGAAGCCATAAATTGTTCCATCCTCAAAGAAAACCTCTGAAGCTCTCCCATCGATACATTCTCCAATTAGAATCGTTGGAAAAGAGATAATCCAAAATCCAGACAATACTAAAATTGCTCTATTTACTGTCCACTGACAGGTTTCCTTTACAGTAAGCTGATAATCCTTATTTATTTTCCTTAGAGATAAAGATAATCCATATCCTGTAATAAAAACGAACATACCTACACACATTTTACAAACAATTCCTAGAATATTTACCATATTCTCAGAAAAAGGATAAAAATTAATAGCGAAACCTTCATATATTTCCCTATCCCGAAAGCAATGATGTAATAGCATCATAATAATGGCAATTCCCTTTATTGCAGTGGAATCATTTTTTGAAAAAACTTCTTTTTCTTTGGTTGTCTTTGTGCTAGGCACAATGGTCGCCTCCTTTTATGCAAAAATTATTTCACCTGCTTCAGTAATTTCCGTAATATTTACTAAAGACTCTACTCGCACCCCTGCGGTTCTCATAAGCTCTCCGCCTATTTGAAAGCCTTTCTCGATCACAATTCCAGCTCCAACAATCTTAGCTCCCGCATCTAAAATGAGCTGTGTCAAACCAAGAAGTGCACAACCATTAGATAAAATATCATCAATCATTAAAATTTTATCCTCACTAGACAAAAATTTCTTTCCCACTAGCACTTCAAAGGTAGTATGCTTAGAATAAGATTCCACTTGAGTGGAATACACCTCTCCTTCAATATTTTTCCCAATGGTTTTTCGAGCCACCACCATTGGTACCTGATACGTGGCTGCAACCATTGTGGCAATCGGAATTCCTGAGGTTTCAAGCGTTAGTACTTTTGTAATGCTTTCTCCTTCAAACCTTTTCTTAAATTCCTTTGCAATCTCTGCCAACAATAAAACATCTACCTGATGATTTAAAAAACTATCTACCTTAAGAATTTTTCCATCCACAATTCCATCTTTTTTTATTCGTTCTTTTAATAATTCCATTTTGCCTCTCATTCTGTCATTCATATGTCCTGACAAGATATCTATCC
>JAFPBJ010000154.1 GCA_017390525.1 Lachnospiraceae bacterium
CCTTGATAATCCACTAGCATATGTTCAATTGAGTTATTAAATTCATTGGTATGAATTTCATTAAATTCCCCTGTTAGATCAAAATATCCAACTCCATTGTCAGCACAAACAAAGCCTAATTTTTCCTCTGAAAAATAAATGAATTTGATACCATGAAGCCTTTCACAAGAAATCGTGTTTTTCTTGCGAAGCCTTCCATTCTCAATATGATAGCAATGAACCTCATTACCACTGGTTCCTGCATATAGTCTTCCCATTTCATCAAAGGTACAGCTACTATAGGTGATTCCCTCTTTTAGCTTCACCTGATCAAGAATTTGATTACCCTTTACTAAATAAAGGATTCCTTCATTGTTCACTACAGCCACGTTTCCATTTTGGTCCGCACTCATGCTAGTGGCATATACAATCTCTGGAATAATATCGCAAATGCTTAATCCGCTAGAAAGAGTTACAATAGCAAGGCTATCTGTAGTTCCTACATAATAGTTTCCTTCTGAACCTTGAGTCACACAACGAATAGAGTTAGAAGGCATACCATTTTCTTTGGATAGGGTATTGGAAATCGTTTCGTTAATACAGATTGATAACCCACTATCATTACTTCCAATCCACAATCTCCCTGCCTCATCTGTATACAGGCAGTTTACATTTTTTACTGTGTCGAATTGATTCATTAGCTGGAATTTCTGACCATTATAACGATACAAGCCACCATAGGTTCCAATCCACAACACTCCGTCCTTAGTTTGAGCAATATCCTGAGCAGTACCGCCTAGTAGCTCATCCTCCCCTTTATATAAGGTTTGCACATAGGTATCAAAATCAGACCGCCCTTCCTTCACATCCTCCTCTTGCTTCCGGGGCTCATTGTTATTTTCTCCATATGCAAGGGTAACTGGCACAAACATCTAAGCCACAAGTAAACCACATAGTAAAAAGGTGGTTATGTTTTTATACATTTCCTTTTGCTTATGATTATCTCGATATTTACGATATATTTTTATGCACATTGCTAACAATAAAATTGCAACGACTTTATCTAAAAAATCAATGTAATATTGACCAATCAAGCTACATAGCACCTTATGAAAGCCTAATTCCTTAAATAATTTTGCTACGCCATCTCCCCAAACATTTCCTATATTTCCTTGAAAGAACAGGAAATTCATAGGCACTGAAATAAAAACAGAACACAAGGTTACAAGAAAGCCTGTACTTAGTATTCCGAACATATGCTGAATGTAGCCTTTTTTTGCACAGATTCCTACTACCACGCCTACAGCAATACTAACCGCACTATAACTAATATAGTCAAAAGAAGTCCCAATTCCATAAATAATATTAGCAGAAGCTCCCACCATAGCTCCGCAAATCGGTCCTAACGCATAGGCAGAAAAAACCGTTCCAATGGAATCTAACCACAAGGGTAATTCCAAGTTTGCTGCAATTATTTTTCCTATATAATTCACTAGGATACAAGTGATGACAAATAAGCTAATCATATAACCTTTCTTATTCTTCATAGCTGCTTCTCCTTTTTTTCCAAAAATATAGTCATATTTTATCATAATACGTTGATTTTTGGAACTACCCAAAAGGATAAAATGATGTAAAAAAAGAAGTAAGCCATCTGACTTACTCCTATTTTTTATTATTTCTTGTTTATTTTTACTTTCATAGATAAGGTTTTCGTTTTGCCATTTTTTAAAGTAACCTTTACTTTTACTGTTACTGTTCCCTTTTTCTTACAGGTTACTACACCCTTTGAGGAAACTGTTGCAACCTTTTTGTTAGATACTAAGTAGGTTACCTTTTTCACATTTGCCATATCAAGACTCTTTGATAGGGTTACCTTTGTCTTTTTGCCTGGCTTCATTGTCTTAGTGGTAGCTGCTAGCTTCACTGTGCTTAGGATTTTGTTGCTTACCTTAGTCATATCTGTTTTATTTAATAACACATATGCTTTTCCTGCTGGCACATTAATAGATAAGCTTCCGTCCTCCTGTACCTTGTAGGTAGTAGCATTTACCATAGTGTACTGCTTTTTATTACTATCATATGCGTAAATGTAAAGTGGATTGTTTTCTTTTACATCATTTGCATTTAGAGTAACGGTGTAAGCAGTTTGGGTTTGATTTGCTGTAAATAAATCCTTTTGTTTTACCACTACTGGTATTTGTATTTTAATTGTAACCTTTACCTGATTGGTTCCACTTAAGGAGGTTACCTGTTGTAGTACTTCCTTAGAAATGCTTGCCTTGGCACTAACTGCTGTCTTGCTTCCTGTTATTGTACAGTATGCTTTGGCACTAGCAATGTTTCCGCTGGTATTTTTATTTACTACTACAGTAATACCTTGTGTTTTGGTAGTGACTACACTGCTTCCGTCTGTTTGAACCTTGGTTTCCTTTTGTGTCACTACACCATTGGTAGTGGTTTCTGTTACAGTTTCTACCTTAATTCCATCTATTGTAGTTTCAGTAGTAGTTTCTACCTTGGTTCCATCTTCTCTTGTCTCCACTGTAGTATTCTTAGGAGGAACTGGTCTCTCTGGTTCGTCTAGGACTGGTACACTTGGAGCTGGCACACTTGGAGTAGTTGGCTCTGCTGGTTTTGTTTCTTCTTTTTTCTCTGTGGTTGGCTCTGCTGGTTTCGTTTCTTGTTTCTTCTCTGTGGTTGGCTCTGCCGGTTTCGTTTCTTGTTTCTTCTCTGTGGTTGGCTCTGCCGGTTTTGTTTCTTCTTTTTTCTCTGTGGTTGGCTCTGCTGGTTTCGTTTCTTGCTTCTTCTCGGTGGTTGGTTCCGCTGGTTTTGTTTCCTCTTTTTTCTCTGTGGTTGGCTCTACTACAACTGCTTTTTTCTCAGTTAAAGAGAATACCTTTCCACCTTGAAGTAAGGTCTTAAAACTGTCATATGTAACATCCTCTTTTGCTGGATTATAAATGCTAATTCCAATTTTGTAGCAATCCTTTACTGGAGTATAAGTAGCTTGGTTTGCCAAATTATGGCTCTTTAGAAATTTTCCATCTTTATCTAACTCTCTAATCAGCATATGATAGTTATTTGCCACATTAACAGTATAGGTTTTCCCTTGCTCTACTGTAACGTAATCTGTTAAACAAACTCTATTATTGTGAGTGGAATATTCTCCATTATTGTA
>JAFPBJ010000014.1 GCA_017390525.1 Lachnospiraceae bacterium
CAATATACTCTCCTTCGTTAATGTAACTAAAGTTTCCCACGCAGGTTTCATCTTCCCCATCGATTAACAGGGTTAGCACCGTATATCCATTTTCTTCATTTCTAAATCGAATTTGCTCTACATATCCTTCTACTTGTTCCATTTTAATCCTCAAATCTCTAATTAACCAAAAAGGACACTTAGGGTATGCCCTAGAATGTCCCTTTTTATGTATCTTTTATACACTCGTATTTGTTTTTTTCATTTGCTCATAAAGCATTTTTGCAAGTCCAACTCCTTCGCCTTCTGTTGCACTTTTTGCATATTCCTGCATAAGCATATCATCAAAATATTCCTGAGTGGTATTTTTTTCAAACAAGCCACCATCTGGTACTGTTTTTTTCATTTCCTTAAATACCATCTCTAAAAAATATGCTTCGAATTCCTTGCAAGCATCCATTAATTCAGTGTCGTTCATGTTAGAATAATCTTTATCTAAGGTATTCTCAAGCCCGTTGTCCTTATAAACGTCTGCATAATTGATTAGATTATTATTTACCGAGATTGCCATAATTGTTCATCTCCTTATTGTCTTAACTGATTCGCTTGTTGTAGCATAGTATCTGCTGCCTGAATTGCCTTAGAATTCATTTCATATGCTCTTTGAGCTACAATTAAGTTAACCATTTCATCTACTACCTGTACGTTTGAACCTTCTAAATATTTTTGTTTCACATTACTGCGTTTTACAGTTGTGCTGGTTGCTTCATCAATAGGTGTTCCTGAAGCTACAGTTTCATAATACAAGGTGCTAGAACCCTTTTCTAAGCCTGCTGCATTTGGAAATTGTACCAATCCAAATTTGATTCCTGATTTTACATCTACACCCTTGGAATCTTTGTAATAAATAGAGCCATCATCATATACTACAACCGAGTTTGTGTTGATGTCTTTTGGAAATACAATCGGCTGATTATTAGTATCAAGTACTGGATAGCCTTCTGCTGTGTTAAGCATTACACCATTGTCTACGATTGACAATTGGAAATGTCCATTTCTTGCATACGCAATCTCTCCACTTGGAAGCTGTACCTTAAAGAAGCCTTGTCCTTCAATAGCAAAATCAAAATTGCTAGTAGAAGAAAATAGCGCTCCCTGGTCAAATGCGGAAGTAATAGAGGCTACTCTTGTTCCTAATCCCACTTGAGCTGGAATCGGTTTGTATTCTCCTTGGTTATTTGTAGATTTACTTTGTATGTTTTGGTAAAGTAAGCTTTTAAATTCTGCTGATTCTTTTTTATATCCAGTGGTATTTACATTGGCTAGGTTATTGGATATGGTATCTACATTGGTTTGTTGTCCAATCATTCCTGTAGCCGCAGTCCATAATGCTCTCATCATAGAGCAATCACTCCTTCCTTATCCACACAAATGATTATACTCGTCCTACTGAATTCACTGCTTTATCAAGAGTGGAATCAATGGTTGTAATCATTTTTTGATTCGCCTCGTAGGCTCTTGTTATGGTAATCATATTTACCATTTCAGAGACTACATTTACATTAGAGGTTTCTAAATATCCTTGCATAACAGAAGCATCCGATGTCTTAAAGGTAGCACCATCTACTGCATCATACATATTTTCACCATATTTAGATAAATAATCATAATCTTCAAAATCAAATACACCAATTTTATCAATGGTTGTTCCATCTACTGCAATGTTTCCTGCAAGATCAATGGAAACAGTACCAGAAGGATTCGTTATCTGGATAGGTTGTCCTTGGTCATTTAACACGGAATCTCCATCCTTTGTTACCAAGTACCCATCCTTTGTAACTGTAAAGGAACCATCTCTTGTATATCTTACATGTTGGTTTCCATTTTTATCTGTCATTTGAATGGCAAAGAAGCCATTGCCCCCAAGCATTACATCGTAGGTATTACCTGTAATCTTCGCTCCACCTTGAGAATAGTCTGTATAGGTTTCGCCAATTTTAACGCCTAA
>JAFPBJ010000155.1 GCA_017390525.1 Lachnospiraceae bacterium
CATGGTATCAAAAGCAATTTCCACTGCCTTTCCAAGTCCAACAATTCCTGGTACATTCTCTGTTCCAGCTCTACGCTTTCTTTCTTGGGCACCACCATGAACGAAGGAGCGAAGCTTAAGCCCTTTTCTAATATATAAAAATCCAATTCCCTTTGGACCGTTTAACTTGTGCCCACTTGCACTTAGCATATCAATTTTTAATTCCTCTACATCAATAGGAACCTGCCCATATGCCTGCACCGCATCGGTATGGAATAAAATTCCTTTTTCTGAGGTAATCTCTCCAATTTCTTTGATTGGTTGGATGGTTCCAATTTCATTGTTGGCAAACATAATAGACACTAAAATAGTAGTTGGTCTGATTGCTTTTTTTAGTTCATCTAGCTTTACTCTACCAGATTCATCTACATCAAGATAAGTTACTTCAAAACCATGTTTTTCCAAATATTCGCAGGTGTGTAAAATAGCATGATGTTCAATTTTACTGGTAATGATGTGATTCCCTTTCT
Organism: Lachnospiraceae bacterium; assembly: GCA_017390525.1. Lineage (GTDB taxonomy): Bacteria > Bacillota > Clostridia > Lachnospirales > Lachnospiraceae > RGIG989. The sequence goes on from JAFPBJ010000155.1 coordinate 510, forward strand.
CTTTATATGCCTCTACTGTTGCTTTCAGTGCCCAGTTATCAGATTCTGAGCCACCTGCAGTAAAATAAATATCTGCTGTATTGGTATTAAGAGACTTAGCAATGATTTCTCTTGCATCTGTAATCGCCTTTTTATTTTGTGAAGCAAATCCATATACACTCGATGGATTGCCAAAGCTTTCTGTAAAATATGGTAACATAGCATCTACTACTTCTTTTCTTGTAGCTGTAGTTGCTGCGTGATCTAAATAAATTGTTTTACTCATAATAATAAATTGTCCTCCATTCTTGCGTTGTAAAATCACTTTCTACTTCTTAGTGCTTCCACACTATCATTTATACTCCGCAACTATTTTTTTTATTGTCATTTTTTAATTTTTCAGCGTCTTCTATTAATTGACTAATATAAATGGCATCTACTGCTTGATTAATGCTGTCGTTAATTCTTTGCCACACAATCTTAGTAACACAACAATCAGAATTATCACAATTAGATTTTCCTGTTACTTCTCCACATTCCACAGGTGTTAGGTCTCCCTCTAAAGCTCGAAGTACCTCTCCTACGGAAATGCAATCTGGAGACTTAGCTAAAACATATCCACCCTGTGAGCCACGAATACTATTTACCAGTCCCGCCTTCTTAAGCTTAGCAATTAACTGTTCTAAATAGCTAATGGAAATATTTTGTCTTTCAGAAATACTACTAATTGACACTGGCTCTTTCACACAATTACAAGCTAAATCTACCATTGCTCTAAGCCCATAACGCCCTTTTGTAGATAACTTCACTATTTTCCTCCATATATATCCTTTTATTTTATATCCGAGTATTTTAATCGGATATCGTATTGCTATCGTATCACCATATTGTTTCTATGTCAAATAGTTTCTTTTATTTTTCTATTTCTTTTACTTTCTATTTTTAAATTCTCTATCTTTCTGTATTAATCTATTCATATTTTTCATTTTCAATCATATAGATGTGTTGGAGTCGTGAGGCATTTTTATTTGAAATAAAGATTGCGAAGCGAACCAAGAACTTATTTGTTGAACAAAATATACTTTTCCATTAGCAGGTACTTTGTACCCGTCGGCACTTATGCGTCGTATTTTGACGCATTATGTGTCCGCTACGAGGTACAACGTAGTGCGAACGTGCCTGCATTGGAATGTATATTTTGTTCAACTCAAAAAAATTGAATTGCGTTTCGCAATCTTTTTATCATTTAAAATAACAGGAGGGAGATTTTTATGAGCGAAAAGAAAGCTTTTTTAAAGGGTACACTCATTCTTACTATTTCTGCCTTTATTGCAAAGCTAATTGGGTTTTTTAATCGAATCTTTTTATCACAGCTAATTGGTGCTAGAGAACTAGGAGTATACCAACTGATTTTTCCTGTTTATCTCCTTGCCTTTAGCTTAACCTGTCAAGGAATTCAAACTGGTCTTTCTAACCTAGTTGCTTATTATCACGCAAAAAAAGAAGACAAAAATATGAAATTTTTACTATATCTATCCATATTTTTATCTTCTCTTGTTGCTTTTTTGATGATGGGAATCTTATATTTTTTTAGTGCTCAAATCAGTACTTATTTTCTAAAAACTCCTGAATGCTACAAAAGCATTAAAATTCTTGCCTTTGCTCTTCCCTTTGTCACTTTAAAGGGCTGTTTAAATGGATATTATTATGGGGTAAAAAAACCTCTCATTCCTTCCATTGCCTCACTTTTAGAGCAAATATTTAGAGTGTTTTCGATTTATCTTGTTGCCACCCTACAGCTAGCAAACCAGGAAGCCTCCCTTGCAGTACTTGGGCTAGTAATCGGTGAGATTGTGTCCTGTCTTTTTACATTTATTGCCCTTTTTACTACCTTTCATCATAAAAGTAAGCAAAAGGATACATTAACCTCACCTATCATATTAGGAAAAAAACTACTAGCCTTATCTCTTCCATTAACTGCCAATCGATTTATTTGTACGTTACTTCAAAGCATTGAAGCAATTTTAATTCCTTTTATGTTAAATCAATTTTATCATAATGTAACTCTTTCCCTAGAGCTTTACGGAATTTTAAACGGAATGGCCCTACCCTTTATTCTATTTCCTTCTGCTTTGACAAATTCCTTGGCGGTTATGCTACTTCCTACTATTTCATCCGCTACCGCTACCCATAACATAAGCTTAATTCAAAAGGCCTGCTGCCTAACCCTGCACTATTGCTTATTAATCGGCATTTGCTTTACTCATATTTTTTTATTTTTCGGAGATTTCCTTGGGCACTTATTTTTTCAAAACCAGCTAGCTGGAAGCTTTCTTGCTAGTTTATCCTTTTTATGTCCCTTTGTTTATTTATCCGCCACTACAAATAGTATATTAAATGGGCTTGGAAAAACAAATCTCACCCTGCTTCATACCCTACTATCCATTTTAATCCGTATTGGATTTATCGTTTTTTTGATTCCTGTTTGGGGAATGAAGGGATATATGCTAGGGCTACTTGTTAGCTTTTTTATTCTATGCTTTGCCCATATTTATGGCATACATACCATAATTCCACTTACCTTTACCCCTGTAAAAAGTGTGATTATCCCTGCAATACTTACAGGTATCCCTTTTTTGCTACTGCGTATGCTTAGACCGTATTTGTCTGTAATTTCATTTATTATATTAATTGTGATAGCTAGCTTTGTTAGCTTTCTATTCATGTATTTATTAGGTTGCTTTCATTTTTCCCTAAATCCACATTCCAGTAGAAGAACTTTCCTCTAAATCATATGGTGTTACCTGATATACAAAGTAATTAAGCCAGTTGGTATACATCATGGTAGAATGACAGCGCCAAATTAATTCTGGTGCGTGTTCCATATTATTTTGTGGGTAATAATTCACTGGCATTGCAATTTCTAGCCCTTTTTCTAAGTCTCTTTTATACTCTGCATCTAGGGTATATCTATCATATTCTGGATGCCCTGTAACAAAGATTTGCTTTCCATTTTCTTCCATAATAATAAAAGGACCTGCTTCTTTAGATTCTGCAATAATACGAAGCTCGCTACATTTTAAAATATCCTTTTTTAAGTTTTGAGTATGGCGAGAATGGGGTGCCATAAAGGTATCGTCAAAGCCTCTTACTAAGGAGCAGCTTTTATCCAAAGTTTCGTGTTTAAAGATTCCAAATAATTTTTCCTTCATTTTATACTTTGGTATCCCGTAATGATAGTAAAGCCCTGCTTGAGCTCCCCAACAAAGATGCAAGGTAGAGGTAACATTTTTCTTAGACCACTCCATAATAGTAACAAGCTCATCCCAGTAATTTACCTCTTCAAATTCTAAATGCTCTACTGGGGCCCCTGTAATAATCATTCCGTCAAATTTACGATTTTTGATTAAATCAAAGGTAGTGTAAAATCGCTCTAAATGAGACAAAGATGTATTCTTCGCCTGATGGGTTTTGGTCCTTATAAAAGACACATCAACCTGTAACGGAGTATTAGATAAATTTCTAAGTAAATTCACTTCTGTATCTTCTTTTAAGGGCATTAAATTTAAAATTAAAATCTGCAAAGGACGAATATCTTGATGCATCGCTCTATTTTCGTCCATTACAAAAATATTTTCTGACTCTAAGATTCGTTTTGCAGGTAAATCATTATCGATTCTAATTGGCATACCTATTTCCTCCATTCACCTTTTTCATTTTTATTTTTCTCCTACTCTTGTACCATAGCAAGAAATTCCTCTTCTGAAATAATTGGAATATTTAGTTCCTTTGCCTTTTTATTTTTGGAAGAAGATGACATGGTATCATTATTAATTAAATAATCTGTTTTTGAAGACACCGAGCCTACTACTTTTCCCCCTAGCTCTTCAATATAAGCCTTTAATTCATTTCGATTTTCAAATTGATTTAAGCTACCTGTAATAACAAAGTTCTTATGAAGTAAGCTTTGCTCTTTATTTTGTTCTAGAGGAAGCTCTATGGTAATATACTTTAGTAAATTTTGTATCATTTTTTGATTGTCCTCTTTCGCCATAAAGTCCACATAGCTTCTAGCAATTACCTCCCCAATCCCTTCAATTTCTACTAAATCTTCCACTGTAAGAGAAAGCACCTCTTCTATTGTTTGATGTCCAGAACAAATTAATTTAGCAGTGGAAAGTCCTACATTAATAATACCCAGGCTATAAATAAATTTCGCCATAGTTGTAGTTTTGCTTTGGTTAATTGCACTAATTAGCTTTTGATAAGATTGCTCCCCAAACCCTTCCATGGCTACAATTTCTTCTCTATGCTGTTCCAATTGATAGATATCAGATAACTCTGTTAAAAAGCCTGCTTCAATAAATTTCACTAGTGTAGCCTCTGATAAGCCCACAATATTGATTGCATCTCTAGAAACAAAATGTTCAAAACCTTTGATTTTCTTAATTGGACACACTTGATTCACACAATATAAGGATTTTACTTCATTTTCCTCTTTTATTACTGTAGGTGCATTACAAACTGGACAATGAGTTGGAATCTCAAGATTATTACTTTTAGTCAAATTTTCTGCCACCTGAGGAATAATCATATTCGCCTTATAAACGGTAATTTCGTCTCCAATTCCTAGCTCTAGATATTGTAAAATGCTAACATTATGAAGACTTGCCCTAGCTACTGTTGTTCCTTCTAATTCTACTGGCTCAAATACTGCCACTGGATTAATTAGCCCAGTCCTGGAAGGGCTCCATTCCACCTTGAGTAAATGAGTGGTAGCAATTTCATCTGCCCATTTAAAGGCAATGGAATCTCTTGGAAATTTGGCAGTTCTACCTAGGGATTTTCCATATTTAATATCATTAAAAATGAGTACCAAGCCATCCGATGGAAATTCGTTATTTACCACCTGACTTGCAAACTCTCCTACCTTTTCTTCCAAATTTTCCTTCGTTACCCTTTGATATTGTACCACCTCGAAGCCTTGCTGCTCTAGCCACTGAAATTGTGCTTCTACTGTATCTAAATCAGCTAATTCCTCTAACGCTACAAGATTAAAGGCATAGAAATGAACGTTTCTTTTTGCAGTTACTTCATTGTTTAACTGTCTTACAGAACCACTACACAAATTTCTTGGGTTCTTATATTTTGCATCTACATCCTCAATTTCCTCATTAATCTTGTAAAAGTCTGGATATGTGATAATGGCTTCTCCACGAACAATTAATTTTCCTTTGTATTCAATGGATTTTGGTATATTCACAAAGGTTTTTGCATTATTGGTAATAACCTCTCCTACCTCTCCATTTCCTCTTGTGACTGCCTTTATTAAGCTTCCATTTTCATAGGTAAGCACTATGGTAAGACCATCTAATTTCCAAGAAAGCACTCCCACTTGCTCTCCCAGCCAATCCTTTAAGCTTTCCACTTCCTTTGTTTTATCCAGGGAAAGCATAGGAAATTCATGGGGTTCTTTCTTAAGCTCACTTAAAATTTCATAGCCTACTTTTATAGTAGGACTATTTGCCATAACTGTATTGGTTTCTTTTTCTAGCTGCACTAATTCATCATACAACGCATCATAAGTATAATTAGACATAATTTCTCTATCTTCCTGATAGTATGCCTTTGCTGCTTCATTCAGTTCCTTTACAAGTTCTTTCATTCTCGCTAATTGATTCATACCTTTTCTCCTACTCACCTAGTAATCCTTTTAAAGTCTCTAGCTCTTCCTTCGTTACATTTCGATACTGTCCAACCTTTAAATGATTCAAACGAATATTCATAATTCGAATTCTTTTTAATGCTACTACTCGATATCCTAGATATTCGCACATTCTTCTAATCTGTCTGTTAAGGCCTTGGGTTAAAATAATTTTAAATTCATAGGGTCCTAATTTTTCTACCTTGCATCGTCTTGTAACTGTATCTAAAATAGGGACTCCATTTCTCATTTGAGATAAGAAATCCTCCGTAATTTTTTTATTTACCTTTACAATATACTCTTTTTCATGTCCATTGATTCCTCTAGCAATTTTATCAGAAAGGGCTCCATAATTAGTCATTAAAATGAGTCCCTCTGACTCCTTATCCAATCTACCAATGGGGTAAATCCTAGTAGGATATCCAATAAAATCTACTATATTATCCTTGTCCTTCTTAGAGGTGGTACAAACAATACCCTTAGGCTTATTCACTGCAAGGAGTATCAGCTTTTGATTTATTTTTACTTCTTTGCCTCGTAGCATTACCTTGTCATTCTTGGTTACCTTTGTCCCCATTTGTGCTACCACGCCATTTACAGTAACTTCCCCCTTTTCAATCAGTACATCCGCCTGACGTCTAGAGCAAACAGAGGCTTCACTTAAAAACTTATTTAATCTCATTGCTTCGCTATTTTCATGATTGATTAGTGCGTTTTTATTTTGTAAACTCATAACATAACATTTCCTTTTTTAAAAATTATTTGTTTCTTTTCTTACTTTTTACAGAAAAAACCTTGCAAAATCAATTTTTTTCTTTTATAATCTAAGTTAATAAATACGACGGAGTGTTTCAAGGCGAAACATTCCGTTTTTTTGTTTTCATTATTTTTTATAGAATGGAGTGATATATAATGGATCATAGTGATAGAAAAATATTATCTTTGTTACAAGAAAATGCTAGATATCCTTTAAAGAAATTAGCTCAAAGCGTGTTTCTTTCTTCTCCTGCAGTTTCCACAAGACTTGAGAAGCTTGAAAATTCTGGCATCATTACAGGCTATCACGCTTCTGTAGATGCTGCTAAGCTAGGTTATCCCATTACCGCATTTATTCAATTAACCTTAGAGCCCAAATTAAAAAGCTCCTTTTACCCATTTATTACAAACTGTCCTAATGTATTAGAATGTAACTGCATTACTGGTTATTACTCTATTCTCATTAAGGTTGCCTTTGAAAGTACTTCTGATCTAGATGTGTTTATAGGAAAGCTACAAGACTATGGCAGCACAGAAACTCAAATTGTATTTTCTACCGTAGTGCCTCCTAGAAGCATTAATGTAATGGCATCTGAGGAATCACAAGAAAGCATCTCCTAGCTCACAAAAGGCTATCTTATCTCTTACTAAGTAACGCAAAAGCAAGGAATCCTCCTTGCTTTTTTCTACTTATGAATCCTGTTTTTTTGTTTCAGTAGTTTTACTGTTTTCCTTTTTCTGACTATTTTCCTTTGTCTCTTGGTTATCCTTATTATTAGAAGTATTTTCTGTTTGATTTGTCTGGCTATTTGCTTTTTCATCAAAGGCTTTTAAATCCTTGTCCTTGGATAATGCATCCTGATACTTTTTATTTACAGTATCCACAAGATTTGCTACCTCTTCATTTACATCACACTGATTTAGGAAATTTTTCTCACTCTCTTCTAAATTAGTGGAATTTTGCACCTTAAATGCACCATTTTCATCTGTAATAATATAAAACTTGTGTAAGCCTGGAGAAGTGGTTTCAATATTTTGAAGCTTCGTATCTACTACAACATAAGCAACATAGGTTCCTTCCTTCTCTCCTTTTATGGTATATACATCAATATTTTCATACCCTTCTACCACCTGGGCGATTGCCTTTAGGGTAGTATCATCCTTAAATTCATTTCCATCTACTACAAGTGTTTGTAAGGTTTTATTGTCACACTTGGTCATAGCTTCAAAGTAGTTGGTAACTAGTGTAATAATTTCTTGATTCTCACATTTTACCAAGCCCTTTTCTTCCTCTTTTTCCTCTGGCTTCTTAGCTTCCTCTGTTACCTTATCAGCTTTTTTTGTATCTTTTTTCTTATTTCCTTTTGGTACTACCACAATAGCTACAATGGCAATACATACAATGGCGAAAATAATCCAACTAGCAATCATAATCGTTTTTGTATTTGATTTTTTTTGATTTCTTTGATTTCTATATCGAAGCTGAGTATTCTTTGTACTCATAACAAAATCCTTCCTTTCCTATTATGTTCACATTTCCAAAATATACAAAATAAATACATCAGAAGGGAATCGAACCCCCGACACATAGTTCCGGAAACTACTGCTCTATCCACTGAGCTACTGATGCATTTAATCATTGTAACTTATTTCTTCTCTTTTTTCAATGACTGTTTTTATTTTTGTACTTCTTTTTTCCCTTTTGGGATTCCCAACTGAAAAACAGCATCCACAATGATAATTCCAAGAGCAATCATACCTGCAAGCTGTAATGTATTTAGAAAATAGGTTTCCACCTTATAATATTCATTTTTTACAATAGCAAAGGCAATTTGATACATTCCCGTTCCAGGCACCAAGGGAATAATCCCTGGAATTAAGAAAATAGTAACAGGAGTTTTAAATACTCTTGCAAATATATGGGACAATAATGCTACCCCTAAGGTGGCACAAAAAATCCCCACAATATCATTATACCCTAAATCCTTTAATACTAAGTAAATAAACCATCCAAGGGCTCCAGTTATTCCCGTATATAAAAGGTACTTTTTAGGAGATTGCATAATCACCGAAAATGAAAGTGTTGCCACAAAGGCTGCTAATACTTTAATTATCATACCACATTTCCCACCAAACTCATGAATTTTAATCCAGCTGCAATTCCTATGGCGATTGCCATGGCCACCACAAAGGCTTCACAAGCCCTTGCTATCCCTGCCATATACTCTCCTTCTAAGGTATCACGAATCGCATTGGTAATGGGTACCCCTGGAACTAAGACCATCATAGAGCCAATCATAATTAGACTTTGGTTTCCTCCCTGCAAAACACTAGACATACCAGCAGTTACAACAGCAATCCCCATACTTTTAATTACATTTGAGATAAAAACATTTACCCTTTTTCCATCCATTAAATAGTCTAAAAGGATTACCGCCACGCCTGCTAAGGTACCAATGAGTAAATCCACTGGCTTTCCACCTAGCAACGCAATAAAATGCACCATACAAAGTACTGTAAAAATGGCAACTGTTTTTTTGGAAAAGCATTTTTGGTGTTTCACATTTAGTAATGCTAAATACGCCTCTTTTTCATTCATTTTTCCTTCACAAAGACGTCTTGAAATGTGATTTACCATATGGATTCGATTTAAATTTGTAACCCTTTTGTCAATTCGCTTCACCTTAGTAATGGGCTCCATACTTGGGTGTTCTAGCGTTGCAAAAATTCCTGTAGTTGTACAAAAGGACTCTACTGTTTTAAGATTGGATAATGCTAAGATACGATTCATTGTGTCTTCTACTCGAAAGGTTTCTGCCCCACTTCTTAGCATAATCTCTCCTGCTAGCATCGCTGTTTTAAATAAAATTTTGTAATTCATTTATTTTGCCCCTAAGCTTTATTATTTTAAAATAAGTGGCATTACCTTGGTTACATCTCCATCCATAACTAAATAAGTGGCTTGCACTTCTTCTGTTAATTCAGGTGAAATATTAGAATGAATATATAAGCTATCAAGCCCTGCTGCTTTAGAGCCTAAAACGTCAGCAGTTGGATCATTTCCAATCATAATAGATTCTTCTTTCTTTAGGTTATATTTTTCTAATACCTCTTCATATATTTTTACATCTGGCTTTGCTACTGCTACATCTGAAGAATAAGTAATTCCATCAAAGTATTTTAGAATATCTAGGTATTTCATTTCGTGATAAGTGAAAATTCTTTGGGCGTTAGAAACCAAATACACCTTTTTTCCTTTCGCCTTTAGTCCTTCTAATAGCTCGATTACACCATCATATAGCTTTACATATTCCATAGAGGTAATTCGAAACATTTGACCTGTTAAAACAATTGTATCTAAGGAAACCTGTACTCCCTTTTGTTCATACATCTGACGAAATACTTTAATAATGTCAATTTCTGGAACAGAAACATTGGTAATCTCCTGGGCTTCCTTTTTACATAGTCTTTCGTACTCTTTTCTTAGCTCCTGTGGCTCATACATTGCCCCATAATAGCCATATAAAAACGCCATTTTTTCCCAAAGCTTTTGATCTTGTTCGTCTGTATGAATATCTACTAAAGTTCCATATAAATCAAATAAGTAATTTTGATACATAATTTTCTCCTTCATAAATTTTACTTGCATAATCTCATTCATTATCTCAAATTTTTGTGTAAAATACAACTACAAAATAGCTTGGCTTTCTGAAAAAAAGGCTTAAAACTTGCATTTTTTTGGAAAAAATATTATGATGTAAAAAGTCAAACCAAATTTTAGTATAGAAAAGGAGCACTCCTATATGAAGAATATGAACAAATTTAAAATTATAATGCTTACAATAATGGTAAGCCTATGTTGTTCTTTCACCTTGCCTACTATAGCCTATGGTGAAGAAAATCAAACTACAGAAGAGCCTACCTTACAAACCTTAACCCCAAACTATGCAAATACAGGTACTGCAACGGAATCAAAGAAATTTCACAATTGGAATTTTTCTTTTCAGGAAACCAAAACTGTAATTGTTCAACCTGTTAAAATAGCCAAAAGCGGGGTACTATCCTTATCCTTATCTCCAGATTTTTTTAAAAATCAATATCGAATTAGTCTTTATGGGGATTCCGATTTAAAAGAACACCTTGCAACTTATTATTATGATAGTACAAAGGCTTCTACTCCAATTACCTTTAAGCTTGCAAAGGCACAAACCTATTATATAGAAATTGAAAGCCACGAGGCTAATATTCCTACTAATTCCGTAACAGTAAAACCAATTCTTTATGGAAATAGCAACAGACAAATTTATGCTAACCAAACAATTTGTTCTTATTCTACCAAAGAACAAGGTGCAATTTTTTATAAAATTGTTGCAAAAGGAAATGGGATTCTTAAATTCAGCTCAAGCGATGCCGGAGTAAAGGTACAGCTATTAAATGGTAATAAAAAAGCCATCTCTAGTGTTAGCACTTTACGAAATAGCCAATCCCCTACCTCCTATACTGTAAAAAAGGGAACCTATTATTTAAAGGTTACTTCACCAGATGTTTATCATTTTACTTATCAGTTTCTTGGAATGACTGTAAAGGCTGGTCACTCTATTCAAACCGCCAAACAAATTTCTTTTGGACGTACCTATAAAGGAATGGGATATTTACTCCAATCTACTAATCAGGCAGATTGGTATAAATTTAGCTTATACAAATATAAAAAGGTTGCTTTAAAATTTCACGTTAGCGATGATGCTGCCTTTCGTATTACAATTTATGATACAAATAAGCACCCTCTTCCTTCCGGAAGCTTTGCCCTTCCAGTAGATGGTTCAAGTACACTTTTATTAAAATCAGCTGCTGCTTGGAAACCAGGTACCTACTATATTAAAATTAACAAAACGAAACAAAACACCTCTGGATATTATACCTTCTGGGTAAAATAAAACCATATATTAGACATGTTTTTTCATATTTCAATAAAATTATGAACAAATTCACAATATTGTTCACAATTTGTTTTTATTATTTCCATACTTCGTACACAATATATTGTTATACTAAATATAGTTTTTCACATATTCTCTCTTTAAAATATAGAAATGCCACATTCAAACGATTGAATGTGGCATTTTTCGTATCCTCTTTTTTATTTCTTTGTAACTGATATGGTATATTGTTTACTTTCTCCTGAAGGAGCTGTAACCTTAATAACAATTACATTTAATCCTTTTTTTAGCTTTTCAGGCTGATTGACCTCTACTGTGGCATTGCTATCCTTTGGTGTACAGGTTAATATTATCTGCTCTACATCCTTTTCTACTGTCATAGAATACTCTGTAACTTCACTTTCAAAAGCTTGCTCTAAGGAGGATGGATATACCAAAAGCTCTTTAAGTGTTGCTTCATCAGACAAATTTTGATTTTCCTTTACTGTAATTTGCACCTGTTCTTTATTTAAAGAGGCTACCTCAAGGGAATCATATTGTTCTATTTTTCCATCGTATAGTTCTAACACACAATTTCCTTCCTGTAAGCCCTTAAACTTAACGTGAAATTCCCCTTTTTTACTTCCCTTTACAAATTGTTCATTAATATGAAGTAAACCACTAGAACCAACAATCTCTTTATTATCCTCTGGCTGAAATTCTAACATAGTTTCGTCATAGGACAAATAAAATTCTACGGAATTTAATTTTTTATTGCTGTCTAATTTGATAGTTACATCTACTACTTCACCTACCGCTACCGATTGATTTTTAACCGTTAGCTTTCCTTCAATTTCCTGTTTATCAATATATTTTACCTTCCAGCCATGTAAAATAATTGCAAGAAAGGCACTTAAAATCATTACAATTCCAACTACATTGGTAATTATTCTTTGCTTTTTCATGTAAATTTATCTCCCTTCTATGATGTGGATTGCTTCACTACCAAAATTTGATAAATGGAGGTAGAGCCATCTCCTGCCGTTACCATAATTGGATAACTATTTACCTGACTACTATTTAGTGTATACGTTCCTGTTCCTGATACATTTGAAAACTTACTAATGGCTGTTGCACTAATATTTACCTTAGTAACAGAATCATTCACAATTAAGGTATAGGTTTGGGTCTTATAATCAAAGGTTGGTGTTAACAGTAGCTTATTGCCAGCCTGATCCTTAATTGCTAAGGTTTTTAAATAGCTATTAGGATTTCCTTTTGCAACTGGAAGTGCAGCTGGATTCGTTGGCATATTCTCATAAATTGGAATATAAAATACCATATGCTCCTCTAATGTATTTACATTTTTATATGCCTGATAAGTAGAATTCCCTGATGTACTAGCATATTGTACATTGGTAGCATATTGATGAGAATAAAGGGAGTTTTGATATACTACGTTAAATTTTTGGAAATAGCTTGTATTTTGTCCCTTTTTAATATAGGAAGTAGCAATGTAATCTGCTCCACCTACAATAGATAAATATGGATTGGTCCATGGTCTTAAATATGTGGTTCCATTTTTTGCAAAATTTAGTCCGTTGGCAACAGCACCACCACCTGCACTATCATTTGCGCCAATATTAAAATAGTTATAATAACCTTCATAGCCTTGATATGTACCTGATACAGAATTACTTCCGTTAATTCCCAACTCATTTTTTGCTTTTGCTGCCAAAAAGTATGGACTGGTGCCAGATAATTTTCCAGCGGTCATAAAAGTATCTACATAATTTCCAGTGACTGTTTGATTTGTGGAAATATCTACGCAGCTGTAATCCCCTTTCATAAAGGTATTACTAAGAATATTTGCTACCACTGAA